>DPKF01000145.1 GCA_003542655.1 Holosporales bacterium | reverse complement strand
CAGCCCCAAAATCATGAAAAGCGGCGACCGTACCAATTTCTTTGGTTTCCATGATCACTTTACAGTTAATAAGGTCTGATAGATAACATTCATTATCTTGAATTTTTGGTCTTTGAGATTTGTGAATATAAAGAAGCAGTCCTTTAAGGAGGGCTGCTTCTTCTTTATTGTTGATCGCATTAATACTGCCAACAAACATACCGGCATTTAAATTACGTTTAAACGTAATTTGCACTGGGTTGATATTTTCATCATAAAGACGATCGTATTTTTTAATCTGCTCTGGATTATCAGTGAAAGAGCGAATTTTTATATCGCCCCGTACACCATGCGTAGAAGTAACCTCGCCTACAACAATCATGTCTGATGGTTGCATAGGCAAGGTCATAATAATTAAGCTTCTTGTGCTTGCTTTGCTTCTTCAGCAGCGGCAGCCGCTTTATTAGCTTCGTCTTTTATGCGTTCTTGTGCTTTTGCTTTAGGTGCAGATTTTGTTGGGCGAACAGCGCGTTCTTCTTTTGGCATAATGCCAGATTTTTGCAAAAATAGTGCAACACGTTCAGTTGGCAAAGCGCCAACACTTAGCCAATGTTTAATGCGTTCTTCTTTTAAGACAATACGTTCAGCATTATCTTGCGCCAATAAAGGATTGTAAGAACCTACACGTTCAACGAAACGACCGTCGCGTGGGCTGCTGTTTTCAGCAATAACGATTTTGTAAAATGGGCGTTTTTTTGAACCACCTCTTGATAGGCGAATTTTTAATGCCATGAATTATTCTCTCCGAATGTGTAATATTTTTTATTCTATAATAGTATAATCTTACCAAAATATCCAGCAAAATGTTTTGCGCTAGACGTTTTATTTAAAAAATATTCTGTTTGATTAGTAAACGATTTAAAATGCTATTCGCGTGGCCTTTTTAATTTTTTTAGGTATTTTTATACTGATTACACACTATTTTGGTTTTAAAGTGGCGCTATTAAAACGATGACAAAGATGAAAAGGCCAAGCCCTACCGATCCTATTATGATGCATATTATATTTTCACGAGTAAAAAATGTATAGCTACTATATTGAGTGTTGTCATTTGAATTAACATTGGTGTTGTCATTTGCATGAGCTATATTTTCATCTATCCAACTTCGTACATATATTCGACGTTCTGACGTATCCGAATTTACAGAAGTTGCCAGACTTTCTAATGCCGTATCAGAATTTACAAAAAATGTGTTTTGATCTTCCTCTACCCGAAAAGCTGGTGCAAGAGGGTTCTCTGCACGCTCTTCTGTTGATAAATTGCAATCTGAAGCATTTAATACACTAAATAACGATAAAAATAATAAAAAAAGCATAATATATAATAAAAAATTGTTTTTTTTATTATATATATTATATGGTGTCAATGCAAATGTTTTTTTTATAAAAACGCGATACATCAAGATAATATAAAAACAACAAATGATTAGTCTATAATGTTATGTGTTTTTTAAAATATTAGGAACATTTTCAACCAGTGCATTTAATACAAACGGTATTTCTTTCATTTCATCTTCACTGAAATTAGAAAGAACATAGGGAGAAACCAAGTATTTATCGCCCGGATGACCAATACCTAAGCGTATGCGCCAATATTCTTTTCCACATTGTTGGTCTATGCTTTTAAGGCCATTATGCCCGCCAGAACCGCCACCTTTTTTGAATTTTATTTTAAACGGCTCTATATCTAAATCGTCATGAAAAACATAAACATTTTCAATAGCAATTTTATAAAAATGCATTGCAGCGTGAACAGAGTGTCCAGACAAATTCATATAAGTGGTTGGTTTTAATAGTATACATACTTTATCATCAATTTTCCCTTGCGATATGACACCACTAAATTTTTCTTTATAGTCAGGGAAGTTATAGTGTTGACGCAATGCATCCATCATCATAAAACCAAAATTATGACGATTTAAAAGGTATTGATTTCCAGGGTTTCCAAGGCCAACAAGTAAATACATAAAACACACGTGTAAAAAATAAGCACTCAAAGATATAAATCTAGAGTGCTTATATTATTTAAAAAATCAATTACGCTTTTGCTTTTGCTGCAGGCACTTCAGCAGTTGCTGTTTCAGCTTCTTCATCAGCAGGCGCTACAACCGTTGCAACAACATTATCACGTCCAGGGAAAGCCGCAACAACGTTTTTTGGAAGTTTTACATTTTCTAATAAAACACTGGCATTCGACTCGATACCATCTAAATCAACAGTAATAAATTCAGGAATTTCATGTGCTGGACATTTTACAGCTAGCTCGTGGTGAATAATATTCAAAATACCACCGCGCTTTAATGCCGGTGATCGTGTTTCATTAATGAAACGAACAGGAATATTAACCGTTACGAGTGAGTTTTGATCTATACGCAAAAAGTCGATGTGAAGAACACGATCGGTTACAGGATGTTTTTGAACATCTTTAACCAGTCCTTCTGCTTTACTATTACCAAAATCTAAGGTAAATACGGTAGAAAAGAATTTTTTAGATGTAAATGTCATTAAAATATCTTTTGCAGACATTGAAAACATTTGAGAATCTTGTTTGTTACCATACAAAATCCCAGGTACCATGTCAGCTCTTCTCACTTCACGTGCAGGACCTGTTCCTGTTTTTTGACGTGATTCAACTTTAAAAGTTTTAGCCATTGCTACTCTCCCTTAAGGATTGTTAAATTATCTGCTATCAACGAATTTGATAGCAAGAATCTTCTCATTGTAAGGCATGAGAAAGAAATAATCAAATAATTATATAAAATAGTTAGTGCTTCTAAAGGATGGAACATAAGTTTATGTCGTGCAATAAGATAAATTTTGCATTTTCATGCATTAAGTACTATATTATATAGTGATGCTAGTCATCTATGGTGATAAACCATTCTTAGAATAAGCGGAGCGGACCCGGGGGCGGTACCCGGCGTCTCCACCATGATTTATGGGGACGAAATAGGATCGACGTACGTAGTAAAAAGGAATGTTTTGCCCGGCCATGAGTACCACCGTTATCGGAACTCAAATTAATAGGTGCAAACAATAATCGCACTTCTGGACGCAAAACAACACGCCGCGTTGCTAATAGCAACCGTCGCGTTCGTAGAGCTTTCGCAATTGCTGCTTAATTTAGGTTCTACCTATAAAGCGCTTTAGCGGTCCGCGGTTTGGGGGCAGCCGGGCAACAGAATGCCCCCACTAATAGGCTTTGGATTAAGGGACAATCAAAATGGTGAAAAAAATTGGTCAGGACGAATTTGATTATGAATCGATGGTTCAAAAATCATTAAGAAGTGTCGTGAAGGATATTTTAAAAAAAGCCATTGATCAAGATTTGCCTGGTGATCATCATTTTTATATTGCCTTTGCAACAATGCATCCGGGTGTTCAAATTCCAGATAGTTTACGTGACGAATACCCTGATGATATGACCATTGTTTTACAACACGAATTTTGGGACCTCGCCGTTGATGATAATGGATTTGGCGTAACCCTGTGTTTTGATGAAGCAGATGAACGTATTTATGTTCCTTTTGACGCCCTTATAAGTTTTGTTGACCCATCTGTAACATTTGGTCTGCAATTTGCACCGATTTATCCAAAGACATCTGATAAAAAAATAGAAATTTCAAATTCATCTGAAGAAATATCACCTTCTAATTTCTTACAAGAATCTAATGTTGTCAGTCTTGATTTTTCAAAGAAAAAATAACCGCTATGGCATCTTGGCTGATTAAATCAGAACCTGCCACGTGGTCTTGGGCACAACAAGTTAAAAAGGGCACAGAATGCTGGGATGGCGTTCGCAACTATCAGGCTGCTAATAATTTAAAAGCCATGACGTTGGGTGATTTATGTTTTTTTTACCATTCAAATGTTGGCAAAGAAATAGTTGGCATTGTTCAGGTTGTAAAGGAAGCCTATATAGACCCAACAGATCTAAAGGGTAAATTTGTCGCTGTAGATATTCAGACCGTCAAAGCTTTGGCAAAACCAGTTAGCTTAGCAACAATAAAGCATATAGAAGCTTTACAGGATATTGCCTTAATAAAACAGTCACGCCTTTCTGTTATGCCAATATCTGATATGCATTGGAATGAAATTATTCGCCTGTCAAGCTTGTAATATCAAATTGTATATCGTAATAATGAACTAATAAATATTTTTTTAATATACAAATGCACGATACTATTCTTCCCTTTTCTTTATTTGATACAAACATGAAAGGCCGCTTGGTTTTTTTACAAGAGGAGGCATTAAAAGCCGTATACTGTCATCAATATCCCGATATGATTAACACGCTTCTTTTAGAAGCTTTAAGTATTCTAACGGTTATGACGGGGGATTCTAAAACGACTGCAAAAGTATCTATACAAATATCTGGAGAAAGTGGTGCAATAGTCTCGCAATTACTTGTGATATTATCATCCAATTCTGGCATGCGCACGTGTGCAAGGTTTAATGAAGAGGCTTTAGAAAAATTAGACAGACCCACTATAAACGATTTATTTGGGGTAGGGCGTATTTTATTTACAGTCGACTTTGAAAAAGATGACAGACCGTATCAGGCAATTGTTGAATTAAATAAAGACACATTAACGGAAAGCTTTTTACATTATGTGCACCAGTCTGATCAAATACCAACAACATTAAGTGTTTTTATAAGTAACGAACGATCAGCTGAAAAACGAGTGGCTTGTGCCTTAATGGTTCAGCAGCTTCCCCTATCAAACATTCTGCCTGAAGAGCGCGAAAACCGAATAGATCAGTGGTCAGCTGTATTATCTTATATGAAAACTTTAAAATCAGAAGAAGCCCTTGATGATAATATTCCTGCAGAAACTTTATTATTTAGATTATTTAATGAGGCCGATTTAATTTTATATACAAAAAATACGTTCAAATTTTTATGTGAATGCAGTATGGATAAGATAAAAAAAATCATACAATCTTTTAAAGAAGAAGAGCTTGAAAACTTATTTGTGGATGGCATCATATATGGCGATTGCGAGTTCTGTGAAAAACGATATAAATTTACAAGAAAAGATTTAAGTAAAACAAAAAACAATAAAGGTATTTAAAGGTATATATATGGCCATACGAAAAAGACCTTATACGTCGCCTCTGTTAAAGAAACGTTCTCGTAACCGAAAATTGCAAATTGTTTTTTCAACCCCTGTTCTTGTCAGCGCAGCATCTATTCTTATAATTTTTTTAGGAATTTACTTATCAGGGTTTATATCACAAACCTATGAAAAAATAGTTAAATCTTTTTATGACGTAACAAAAACAATAGGGTTTCAGGTCAAAACAATCAATATTATAGGTCTTTATAAAACACCTCATGCCGATTTGCAAAACGCAATAATGATTAAAAAGGGCGATCACATTTTAAATCAAGATATACTTCTGATTAAAGATAGAGTTGAACAAATTGATTGGGTTAAAAACGCAACGATTACAAGAACTTTTCCAGATACGTTAACCATATATCTTGAAGAACGCACACCAATAGCTTTATGGAAACAGTCTAACAAATACTATTTAGTTGATTCGGAAGGTGTTGTCATAAAAAACAACCAAATTGGCGGATATGCTAATTTACCACTCGTGAGCGGAGAAGGTGCTGCACAGCATATTGATAAAACACTTGACGTGTTAAAAAAGTTTCCAGACTTAAAAAAGAAAATAAAATCAATGATACGTATTCGCAATAGAAGGTGGGATATAATTTTATTTAAATCATTTATTGTTAAATTACCAGAGGATATCAGGACAGTAGCTGCTCTTGAAACTTCTTTTACTCAACTTGGAAAGTTAATTAACCAAAAAAAAATAACAGCTGACAGTAAGGGGTATATTGATTTAAGAATACCTGGAAAAATTACAGTATCAGGTACCTTAAATTAAAATTAGCTATTTTACACCATATGAAGATAATTCAAAGTGCTCTTTATTTAATCTATTATACCAATCTAAAAACATAACGACATACGGCATATGTGCATCAATTACACAGACCACGTACCCTGTTTGCTCTCCAAGTTCTTGAACGCGATTTAATAGGGATACAACATCCGATTCTGTGTTTGTTCGCGATATGAAATAATCAGCCTCATCACAGGTTACACCATAAGTATCACACAAATTCATAAACTCGCTATTAACAGATATTTCTGGAGAGAGTAGGGGAAGTTTACGTTTTTTTAATTCAGTTAAAAGTATGGATAACGTTTCTTCATCACGTAATACAGGAGATGTTTCTTCTGCTATTATTCCAGTTACACAGTTTGGCATATCCGATAAACTGTTTGTGATACTGTTAATATTTTGCGCTTTTTCTTTGTACCGAGACAAACAGTAAGGATCGATAACATCATTTGGTTGACGGTACAGCTCCATAGGTTGAATCCAAAAAACAGGTCCTTCCCTTTTGTTGATGGTTTTTAATATATTTTCACTTTGCTTAACATAAGGCGAAAGAGATATAGCTACTTCTTTTGGTAAAATTTCAAGAATTTTTTTTGTTGTCGTGGTATTTAGCCCAAGGTTATGAACAATAAAAAATAATTTCACCTTACTGTTTGTGTCACGTTTTGTATAGCGTTTTTCCAGCCAGTTTTTTTTCAAGGGAAATTCAATGGTCTCTTGCTTTATAGGAGTAGGGGCATTTTTAGAAAAAAAACAAGAAGGGGCAGAAAATAATATTAAAAGGAATGTCGCTATTTTATGCCTTCTCATCAGCTTAAATTCTTCTTTTACACTGATTTTAAAACATACTGTTCAGGAAAGTATTTTTGAACATAATCACTAATTTGGGTTAAAACACGGTCTACAGTGCAGTTTGTTGGTTCATCAAATGTATCAACATGAATATCTGCCTCTGCGTATAAAGGATAATGTTCTGCTACCATTTTTTCTAAAGTTTCACGTTCTTGATCTTTTGGTAATTGAGAACGATCAGCACGTCGTTTAACACGTGCATATAATGTTTCAAAATCAGCTTTTAACCAGACAGACAAAGCACCTTCTTTTATCACTTCACGTGTTGGTTGGTACGTAAAAGATGTGCCGCCTGTCGCAAGAACATGATGTGGCTCTGTTAATAAGCGTGAAATGACACGGCATTCACCATTTTTAAAGGCCTCGTCACCAAAAAATTTAGCAATATCATTTAAAGGACATCCAGCAGCAGCTTCAACTGCAATATCTGAATCATGAAATTCAAGTTCTAAACGTTTTGCTAAGCGCTTTCCAATGCTTGTTTTCCCGCAGCCCATTAATCCAACTAAAACAATCGTTTTAGGCGGCATGAAGCTAACAGTAACTGGCTGATGCTGAGCTGATTTTCCTTGAGTCATAACGTGTAAGGTCCCCATAAAATATGTTTTTATAACTTTCGTACGCATGTTTAACAACAAATCTAAGGATAACAAATTTTTTCTCATAGTACCAGTGTCTGATCAGGTATTTTTTATTAAATTGGCTGAATACATTATGATTTATAGAGCCATAGACTATAGCTTTGATCAGCTTGGCACGCTTTATGCATAAGGTAAGTTAAGAAGTTTCAAGCAAAAGATTAAGTATGTCACAACTTGTTAATAATACATCTTTTTCTGTAAAGCGCCTCAGTAGCGTGATTGTTGCAGGCCAAGATGTTTTAAGTCAAAGGTTAAATGTCATTGCCAATGCTCTTTCTAATACGGGGACGAACGGCTTTAAAAATGTATTTCTAAAAACGAAAGAAATAGAGCGTTCAAGCCCTGATGGAACCAGAGTATCTTATCCAACAATTGAAGGAACAACTTATGATTTTTCACAAGGCGGCATTAAAACAACAGGTGAGCAAACACATGTTGCTTTAATGGGGCAGGGCTTTTTTAAGGTTAAAACACTTGCTGGCATAAAATATTCACGAAATGGTGAGTTTGCAATAAACGCTAATAATCAACTTATTGATGGTACTGGTAATTTAATTTTATCAGATTCAGATTCCCCAATTGCATTTCCAGAAAATACAAAATCTATTCTTATTGATTCGAAAGGCTTTGTTAGCGCTAATGGCAATACTATTGGAAAACTTGGCGTTGTTCAGTTTAAAGATGATCAACTTCTTAAGGCGTGCGGCAATAGTTTTTTTGATACAAACCAAGAAGAAATGCCGTCAGAGGCTATGGTATCGCAAGGTGTTTTAGAACTATCCAACGTATGCCCCGTACAAGAGCTAGTCAATATGATGGAAGTTGAACAACGCTTTATGAATCTTCAAAAAGCATTAGATGAATATGACAAAAATATAAAAAGAACAATCAGTGCTGATAAGGGCAATCAAGTTTAAAAAAAAGGAAATAAATTCATGTTAAATAGCGCTCTGCAAGTTGCGGTATCAGGTTTAAAAGCTGCAGAAGGTCGTCTTCATACAACGGCTTCTAACTTAGCCGCTTTAAACGCCATTTCAGGTAAAAAGTCACACTTACTGATTACCGATCGTACTTATAGAAACTTAGTGACCCCAGGTGCCAGCACATCAGAGTCTGGAACAATTAATCCAACGGGTTATCAGCTTGGTACTGGTGTGCAAATTGTTGGAAACTATCAATCGTTCTCGCAAGGAACGCGCATTGATACTGGACGCGCCTTAGACGTGTTTATAGATGGTGATGGGTTTTTTCCAGTTATTCTTCCAGATGGAACACAATCATATTCTCGTGTGGGTAATTTACAGGTTGACAACACAGGACGCCTGGTTATGCCGGGTACGGGTTATGTGTTAGAGCCTTCTATTACTTTTCCTGAAGATACAATTGATATTGATATCAGCGCAACAGGCGAAGTATCTGTCACAACAACAGGTGGCACACAATCATCCATTGGGCAGTTGCAATTAACCACATTTTTAAATCCTTCAGGGCTTAAATATATAGGTTCTGGTATGTATCAAAAATCTAATGCATCTGGAGAACCCGTTACAGGAACCCCGGGTAGTGGCAGACGGGGTGGATTAATTCAAAAAACACACGAAGGTTCTAATATACAAGCCGTTGATGAAATGGTTGAACTTGTTCAAATTGAAAAAGATTACAACGCCATTACAAAAGTTCTCAAAACAGGTGAAAAAATGTGGGAGGCAAGTAATGCAATTGCTTAAATATTTACTATGTCTCGTTTTTTTAGCGCAACCTGCCTTTTCAGATGCTGAAGAGGAGCAAGGTGATGATACAACAAAAGTGCATGCTGAGGTTATATCACTTTTAAACGCTGAAATTTCACAAAAAGTTAACGTGAACGACTTTATTATAAAACTTGATAACTGGACACCATCTTGGGAGGGTGACAAAGTTCAAAGTTTAACATTAAAAGAATTAAAGGTGACGCATAATCAAACGCGATTCACGGCTCAAATTGATGGCTTTAAATCAACAAAAAAGCTATTTGGTAAAGTTGAATGGTATATTGAAGTTCCTGTATTAAACAGAATGCTACGCCCAGGTGAAGAAATTCAAGCGGATGATATATCCCTTCAAAAAATTGAATCACACAAAATTAATGCATTTCATTTAATTAATACAGAACAAATTATTGGTATGATCGCCCGTCACAGCGTTTTAAAACCAGGAATGCTATTAACAAAAAGTGACATTCAGGCACCAGTGGTTGTAAAACGTGGTTCTGTAATGCGCGTCACCTTAAAAAAAGGATCTCTAATTGTTAGTAACAAAGGTATTGCATTAAGAGACGCTGCACGCGATGCAACGATTCCCATAGAGATCATACAAAATAATAACAAAAAAGATAAAAAAACTGTTTATGCGGTCGTGTTATCTTCAGAAAATGCAGAAATAAGGTTATGATATGTTGAAAAATCATAAAAGAATGTATGCTTTATCTTTGCTTGCATGTTTATTACTAAACGGATGTTTAGCTGAAAAAATGTCAGAGATTGTTGATGGACCTAGAATAAGCCAGATTCAAAACCCAACTATGGCACATGGTTATGCCCCAGTCAGCATGCCGATGCCAGCACCAACACAACCAGAACATCATATCAATTCATTATGGCAAATTGGATCAAAAGCATTTTTCAAAGATCAACGTGCAGGCAGAATAGGGGATATTGTGACCGTTGCCGTGCTCATTGATAACAAAGAATCAACCAATTTTACGCCGTCAATGACTAAAGAAACAAAAAACGATAGAAGTATCACTAATTTTTTAGGTCTTGAACACCAAGTCAAACGCATTTTACCCCATAAATTTTCAGATAATTTGCCTGAAAAATGGTTGAATTTTGCATCAAAACCATCACATACAGGTAGTGGTAAATATAATCTTGAGGACAAGATGAAATTTACAATATCTGCCACCATCATACAAATTATGCCAAATGGTAATTTGGTGATACAAGGCCATACTGAATTTAAATTGATGAATGAAGTTAGGGAAGTAGAATTGCGCGGTATTGTTCGTCGTTCCGATATTCAGTCTAATAATTCAATTTCTAGCGATAAAATTGCAGAACTTCGTATTGTGTATGCCGGGCGCGGCGATATTACAGATGTTGCGAATAAGCCTTGGGGAATTCAAGCTGTTGAAAAAATTATGCCATTTTAAGAAAAAGATGGCATTTTCGTGCCAAAATAATGGATATGTTTTTGGGTGAATAATATATATTATGGAAACAAAGTTATGTTGTTTATTAAGATAGGCTTGAATTTAACTCATCTAACTCTAACCATCTAAGCTCCATAAATTCTTGTTTGTTTTTCATTTCCTCCAGACTTGCTGTTAGCGTCTCAAATTGATCTGGATTATTCAGATAAAGCTGTGGATTATGCAGCAGGGTTTCTGTTTTTTGAATATCTACTTCTAACTGTTTTAAATCACCTGGAAAATTATCATAATCGCGTTGATCTTTATAGGTTAGTTTATTACGTTTAGGAAGTGGTTTTATTTGCAGTGTTTCTGGTTCTTGCGCCGGTGTTGTTTTTGCAGGCTTACCAATTAGTGTGCCAGAACCAAATTTTACTTCATAATCACTATAACCACCGACACATTCTTTAACTGAACCATCAGGATGAATTGCAAATACGGCTGTAACCAGCTGATCCATAAAATCACGATCAT
>DPKF01000122.1 GCA_003542655.1 Holosporales bacterium | reverse complement strand
TCTATTTTATAGGGGGCATTATAAATCATTTAAGCCGGATAGAAGTTGGGGAAAAAGGGGAAAAGTGCAAGCATTTTATATTAACCGAATGCAATTGGTTCCGGGAGGACCCCATCAGAAAACGGTTGTGTTGAAAAACAGTATTCCGGACAAATCAGTTAATGATATTTATCCACAAGTCGAAAAATCAGCTGTCAATAATATTTTTTAATCCCGAATTAGGGTTATAATCGTCTAAAGCTATTAAGAAATAACGGGATAGCCATGTTGTTGCCAGGCAAGAATACCACCCACTAAATTATAGACTGTCTCAGATTGATTGTTAACCTGATAGTGCTCTGCAGCGATTAAGCTGCGTTTACCAGAACGGCACATGAAAACCACTGCCTTACCATTGTTTTGAACCGCAGGAAGAGGCTCTGAAAGAGGGGCTAGCATTGCATCTTTTATATGTGCAATGTTATATTCTTCCTCTTCACGTACATCGATCACAAAAAAGCTATCAAAATTTTCATTCAGCGTATTAACGAATAAACTTTCAATCATTTTATTCCTTATTTATTGATGGCGCTGATTTCTGCAATAACAAGCATAGATAGGTTAACCAAACCACGTACACTCACCGTATGGCTTGCAATATGAACAGGTGCATCCACACCCAATAAAATAGGGCCAATACTATTTTTTTGCGTTAATGCTTTAATCATCGTATAGGAAATATGCGCTGCATCAATACTGGGCATAATCAATACATTCGCCATACCCTCTAAAGTAGAGTGCGGCATTGTTGCTTGGCGCAAATGCGGTGTTAAGGCAACATCGGCGTGCATTTCACCATCAATTTGAATGTCTGGATGACGTGCTTTTGCTTGTTGCGCTGCCTCACGCATAATAAGAGCACTTTCATGGTTCCTTGTTCCAAAATTTGACCGTGAAACAAACGCAACCTTTGGTTCTATATTAAAACGCTTTACACAATCGATGGCAAGACTGGTCATTTCTAACATGTGTTCAATGGTTAGAGGTTCGCTTGTTAAGGGATCTGCAATAAATAATGGACCGGTATCCATCGACAAAACATTAAGTGCCGTGCAGTGATGGACACCTTTTTTAAACCCTAATATATTTTCTACATCTGTTTTGTGGCTATCGTACTGACCTATGCTACCGCACACCATACCGTCAGCATCTTTTAATTTGACCATCATAGCAGCAATGACAGTAAAATTGGTTCGCAGTGTATTTTTAGCAACACTTGCAGTGACGCCTGAACGCTCCATCAAATCATGATAGGCTTGCCAATACTGATCAAACCGTGCGTCTTGTGCCGGATTAACGACATCAAAATCATGATCTTGTACTAAACGTAGAGATAGCTTTTCAATACGCTGTTGAATAATATCAGGTCGCCCAATTAAAATGGGACGACATGCTTTTTTATCCACAAGATCTTGTACCGCTTGAAGAACACGAATTTCTTCACCTTCAGCAAAGGCAATGCGTGGTGGATGTTGATGATTTTCTTCAATCATCTCTAAAATGGGTCGCATAACTTGTGATGACGTATAGGCAAATTCTTCTAAATCTTTTGCATAGGATTTAAAATCTTCAATAGGGCGCCTTGCAACCCCCGAGTCCATCGCCGCTTTTGCCACCGCTAAAGGCAACACCATATGTAAGCGTTTATCGAAAGGCTTTGGAATAATATATTCAGGGCCAAATGTGTGATGAACCCCACCGTAGGCATTCGCTACGATATCTGTCGATTCAGCTTGAGCAATTGCTGCAAGGGCATGTACGCAAGCAATTTTCATTTCCTCGTTAATAGCTGTCGCATTAACATCTAATGCGCCCCTAAATAAATATGGAAAACAAACGGCATTATTAACCTGATTAGGGAAGTCTGAGCGACCTGTTGCCATAATGGCATCTGGGCGAACTTTTGACACGATATCAGGATGAATTTCAGGTTCTGGGTTTGCTAGGGCAAAAATAATTGGTTTGTCATTCATGACCTCCGCCATATCTGCGCTCATAGATTTAGCAGCAGAAAGCCCAATAAAAACATCAGCTTTTGTAAGTGCATCTTTTAATGTGCGCTCTGGCCCATCTGTCAAAAATTGACGTTTAACATCAGCTTCGTCAAAGGTTCTGTCTGAATGAATGACACCTTCACGGTCACACATTAAAACATTTTTTGGTGTAGCACCCAACACCAGTAATAATTTTGCGCATGCAATGGCAGCAGATCCTGCCCCATTAAACACAATACGCACATCTTCAATTTTTTTATCAACCAGTTTTAAAGCATTAATAATACCTGCACCAACAACGATGGCTGTCCCATGCTGATCATCATGAAATACAGGAATATCCATACGTTCTTTTAATTTCTCTTCAATATAAAAGCATTCAGGCGCTTTAATATCTTCTAAATTAATGCCACCAAAGGATGGCCCCAGTGATGCGATAATGTCGATTAGTTTATCAGGGTCTGTTTCATCGATTTCTATATCAATACTATCAATACCTGCAAATTTTTTAAAAAGTGCTGCTTTTCCCTCCATCACAGGTTTTGATGCTAGTGCCCCAATATTACCAAGGCCCAAAACAGCAGTACCATTAGAGATAACAGCAACTAAGTTGCCTTTAGAAGTTAAATTATAAGCCTCCAAAGGGTTTTCATGAATAAGTTCACATGGGCGTGCCACACCAGGGGAGTAAGCCAAGCTTAAATCAAACTGATCAGACATGGGTTTTGTTAATTGAATGGCAATTTTACCATAAGGTTTTCTTTTGTGGTATGCCACAGATTGGGTATAAATATCTGACACTTTAAACAAATCGCTTTATAAATAGATGTTTCCAAAATACAACGAAATGTTCAATAAGTCTAAACATATTTTCTAGCTATAAGTTTGCAAGCTATATAATTTGATGAAAATTTTGCAAGTAAAGATGTCTTGCTTTATTATTTAAAAACAGTTTTGATGGTGTGGTTCTATATTACCACACTTTTTTTCTTGAACTTTCATGACGAATCAGGTATAAATTATACATACATAAGTCAAAGGAAACTTAAAATGCAAACAAAGTCTATTCGTTCAGAGGACGTTAAAAGAAAGTGGATTTTAATTGACGCGCAAGATATCGTTTTAGGGCGATTAGCTGTTGTGGTTGCAACACATCTTCGTGGAAAAAATAAACCATTTTACACACCACACGTTGATTGTGGTGACCATGTTGTTGTTATTAATGCTGAAAAAATTCACCTTACAGGTAATAAACTAGCAGATAAACTTTTTTTCTGGCATACAGGGTTTGCTGGTGGAATTAAACAGCGCACGATGAAAGAAATTTTAACAAGTAAACACCCAGAACGTGTTGTTCAAAAAGCAATTGAACGCATGATCCCACGTGGACCATTAGGGCGTGAAGTGTTGAAAAAATTACGCGTATATCCTGGATCTGAACATCCACACACAGCGCAAAACCCAGAAATTTTAGATGTTGCTGCTCTTAACTCTAAAAATGCAAAAAGAGGTTAATTATGGAAAATAAAATCGGTTTAGACGACCTAAAATCAGCAGTACAAGAAACAAAGGCAGCCGCCGCTTCAACAGCGCCAAAAGCCGTTGCAGTGCAGCAAATAGAAGCAGAGAAACGCGAGCAAAAGCTTGATGAAAAAGGTAGAGCTTATGCAACAGGTAAAAGAAAGTCTTCTATTGCACGTGTTTGGATTAAGCCAGGTTCTGGTAAAATGCTTGTAAACACCCGTGAAGGCAATAAATATTTTGCACGTCCCATTTTTCAAATGCTTTTACAACAACCCTTTGACACAACGAATCGTAAAAATCAGTATGATATCGTTTGTACAGTTAAAGGTGGCGGTCTTTCAGGACAAGCTGGTGCCGTGCGTCATGGAATCAGTAAAGCGCTTGTTGCTTATGAACCAGATTTACATAAAGTATTAAAACAAGGTGGATTTCTAACACGCGATGCACGTGAAGTTGAACGTAAAAAATATGGTCAACCAAAAGCACGTAAGCGTTTCCAATTCTCAAAACGCTAAGTATTTTTATCGACTCAAAAAATCAGGAGAGCTTTTGCTCTCCTTTTTTTGTTGATGTATTCAAACTATAGCGCTGTATAAAATTTTACTTTGACAAATTATATAGTTTTCGCGTTTACTGTTCAGTAATCTAATTTTTTATTCTAAAATTAACCTATCATAGCGAGGGGAACAATGTTCTTAATTCTTATTCTTTTTTCATGTGTTTATTTGTATGGTGTTGATGGTGAACAAGGACAAAAAACGCCAACTCCACGTATACCAAAACTAAATTTGCCGCGTTTTGGGCAGGTCGAATCTCCTGAATTTGACGCTTCCAGAACAACTTCATTGGCAGGCGTTTCTTCGGATACAGATAGCTCAGAGGATTCTGATGAAGAGGAAGATGTACGGGCTGTTTCATTGAGTGACTTTCAATTTGATGATGTAACCCTTACGACACCGCGTATAAGATGGGTTGTACCCTTTTATGTTGGTAAGATCAATTTACTTACTGCTCAAAAAAAAACTATTCCATTACCAAATATAGGGACGCCGGAAGAAATTGAAGATCGAAAAAGAATACACAGAGAAGCTATTGCGGAATTGGTTACAAGGATTAAAGAACGCAGTATTGAAATTTTGACCCTTAAACTAACTGAACCGATAAAACCTAAATAAGTGCGCATGACAAGCGACTTAAAATAAGGCACAATAGGATTAAGATTTTTATATTCAATGCAGTATGCACACCTTATCTGATATCCGACATGTTTTTTTAAACTATTTTCAAAATAACGGCCATACGCATGTGCCATCCAGCCCTGTGGTACCCCAAAACGACCCAACCCTTATGTTTACAAATGCAGGTATGGTTCCTTTTAAGGATGTCTTTACAGGTAAAGATAAACGTGATTATGTGCGTGCAACATCTGCACAAAAATGCATCAGGGCCGGCGGTAAACATAATGATTTAGATAATGTTGGCTATACGGCGCGTCATCATACTTTTTTTGAAATGTTGGGGAACTTTTCTTTTGGTGATTATTTTAAAGAACAGGCTATTAAATTTGCCTGGGATGTTTTAACAAAAGAATTTGCACTTCCTGCAGAAAAACTAGTCGTGACAGTCTATGCAGAAGATACTGAATCAGCCTTAATTTGGAAAAAAATAACCGGATTTTCTGATGATAAAATTATTAAAATAGGAACGAGTGATAATTTTTGGTCTATGGGTGATGTGGGCCCATGCGGACCGTGTACAGAAATTTTTTATGACCATGGAGAACAAGTCTTTGGCGGCTTGCCTGGAACAAAAAATCAAGACGGCGATCGTTTTATTGAAATATGGAATATTGTTTTCATGCAGTACGAGCAGTTGCCAGATGGGACGCGCCTTAATCTGAAACAGCAATCTGTTGATACAGGTATGGGATTAGAACGTATTGCTGCTGTTTTGCAAGGTGTTCACAATAATTATGATATTGATCTCTTTCAAAATTTGATTCAGGCAACACAAGAGATTGTGGGCAATAAAGGGGCTGCGCAATCCTATAATATTATTGCAGATCATTTAAGAAGTTGTTCCTTTATGATTGCTGATGGCGTTATGCCATCTAATGAAGGACGTGGCTATGTATTGCGACGTATTATGCGCCGTGCCATGCGTCATGCCCATTTACTGGGGGCAAAAAATCCTTTAATGCATCAGCTTGTGCCTGCTTTAGTATCTTCAATGGGCACAACGTATACGGAACTTCCACGTGCACAAAGCTTTATTGAACAAACTTTTAAGACTGAGGAAGAGAAATTTCGTGAAACCTTAAGTAAGGGGCTTAAATTATTGGAGGACGC
>DPKF01000156.1 GCA_003542655.1 Holosporales bacterium | reverse complement strand
CGCAAAAAAATAATCCCGAATTGGGCCTTAGTGGAAATATTGTTCACGGTCACCCAAAGCTTGAAAAATAGGATAAAGGGACCACAATAAAGCATAATTAACACATATATATAGATTTATATACATATCGTGTCCAATCAAAAAACGACCAAAGGTTTCGGCTATATAACCAATGAAGCACAAGATGCCAAAACCGCCCCAATATCTAAATTGAGAGCGTTCAAATGTAAATTTTTGACCGTAATTTATACATGCCTGCAAGGTTAGAAATAATACAGGGTGAAAACCAATGGGCATATAAAAAATACTGTCATAAAATATGCCTGTTATCACAATGAAATGCCATGGTATTTCAGCATATCGGGGCGTTCTATAAAGTAACAGTATAAATAAAAGTGGTGAGAGCAACCCTTTTGACAACAAATTGATGAGAATGCTTAAAATAAAATAAAGGGCACATTTTTTAATAACGTGCACTATTGGTTTTAGTTCTGATATGTCATGAATCATTTTAGAATATTTATATTAAGGTTTCAAAAAAAGATATATCAAGACTAGCGCCACCAACAAGAACGCCATCTACATTTTTTATATTGAGTATACTGTGAATATTATTTTTATTAACGGACCCGCCGTATAATATGGGTATTGTCGGGTATAATCTGCGTATCAAAGCGTGCATGCTTTCAATGTCTTCAGAAGAAGGCACGTGTCCAGTACCGATTGCCCAAATAGGTTCGTAGGCTATAATGACTTTTTTCTGTGTTATTGGTATAGATTCTTCTAATTGCTTTGTAATAACGGCACGCGCTTCTCTGCTTTCTTTCTGCTGAAGGGTTTCGCCAATACAAATAATGGGTATTAAATCTTCATTAAGTGCCGCGTTTACCTTTTGCAAGATCTGCTCATTTGTCTCATTAAATTGGGTGCGCCGTTCAGAATGACCTAATATGACATATTGCGTATTGCAATTTTTTAAGATGGCTGCGCTAATGCTGCCGGTAAAAGCACCTGCTTTTTCAACATGGCAATTTTGTGCGCCAACATGATAGGTACTGTTTTGAATTTTATCTAGAAATGGATAGGGTGGGCAAACAACAACATGATGCTTTATAACATGTTGAGAAAAGAAATCTTGATATTGTTGAACAAGCTTAAAGTCTCCGTTCATTTTCCAGTTAGCAACAATATATTTTTTATCCATTCGTTCTTTCTCTGGCTTGCTTTTGATGACGTAATGTATTCATACTAATACTAGTATAGCGACTATTAAACAAAATGTACTCTTTATATAGAATTCTTTTCTTATTTTTTATTTGCACTATGTTACATGCAGACGGTTTTTTAAAAGAAGGCAGTTTCTTGCAAGATGATGAAATTGAGGAAACAACATTATTGGTTGTTAACGATTTGTTTAAAGCGGCAAAAATAAACCATACACCAACAGTTTATTTTTTGGTTAATCGCGATATCAATGCCGCTGCAACCCTTCAGGGCACATTGATTATTTTTACGGGCTTTGTTTTAAATTGTAAACGGATTGAAGAATTCATTGGTGTTTTAGCCCATGAAACAGCACACATTAAAGGTGCACATTCAGCACTGCGTGATTTTCATGCCGGTAATGCCGCCATCCCTGGAATACTGGCAATAGCCCTCTCTGGTGTTGCAGCCTTAGCAACCGGTAATGGAGAAATTTTTGCAGCCGGTGCAATGGGCGGTTTGGGCATGATGGAGCGTGGCGTTTTAAAATATAGTAGAACGCAGGAAGACACAGCAGATGCCGGCGCTTTAACAATTTTAGAGACGTTAAAATGGCCTGCCGATGGATTAATGTCATTTTTAAAGACAATTGATCAAAAATATAATATTGGTGGTATGGACCCTTATTTATTAACCCACCCGCTGACACCTTCTAGAATTAGCAAAATTCAAGCTTATTTAAAAGAACATCAAAACAATTATCATGTGCCTTTAGAATATACAAAACGGTTTGCAAGAATGCGTGGAAAAATTGCTGGATTCACCCAAGAACCCAACAAAACACTGCGCGATTATGCAGGGCAAAATTCTGAAGAAGCGCATTATGGACGTGCCATTGCGTATTATCGCTTACGGAAAATGGATAACTTAAAAAGCGCGTTAGACTTATTATTAAAAGAATCGCCAAATGATACATATTTTTTGGAACTTAAGGGACAGTTTGAATTTGAGTCAGGTAAACATGCACAAGCGATTGATAGTTTTCAGCGTGCTAAACAATATCGTAAAAAAAATAGTTTAGGTTTAGATGTGATGATGAGCCATGCTTTGATAGAGGCAAAGGGTGATATGAATAAGGTTGTTGATTTGCTCACACCGCAATTGGAAAAAGATCCATCACAGGTTTTTGGGTGGCGCCTTTTAGGTATAGCGTATGGGAAAATGGGCAAAGAAGCAGATGCTTCTGGTTGTTTAGCAGAAGCTGCCTTTTTAACGCAAGATTATAAAATGGCAAAATCGCATGCTTTAAAGGCAAAGGATGCGTCAAGAGCGTCTATCCGTGCAAGGGCCGAAGGCCTCCTTAAACAGATTGCTAAAGAAGATTCATAACGCTTTGGATCGACCCCACTAAATAGGACGATTAATTGTGAGAATTACCCAGCCATCGCGAACTGCGCAGGCGATTGATATCCAAGAGAACTATGCAGTCTTTCTTGATTATAAAAAACTTCAATATATATAAAGCCTTGCCTCTTCCCTTGTTTTAAAGGTGCGGAGAGATTACGAGCTTTGTGATGGTCGAGGCGGAGGCGCCGAATTTGTGGGAACTTACGGAGGCCCATCAGAAAACAACCATGTCTAAAATTAGCATTTTGGACGAATCAGCTTTAGCTATCAATAATAACGTTTTAATCCCGAATTAGGGTTATAAGATTAGACTATTTAAAAGAGAATGTGTAATATTGGGCATGATGTACTTTTTTGAGAAAAGAGATTATGGATACGGTACTTTACTGTTTGGGCTTTTTGCTTATTAATATAGATATCACATTAACGGCTTCAACACTTTGTGGTTTGGTTCTTGTATTTTTCAATAAATCTTTTGGAAAATGGATTATGTTATGTTCTTTTTTGTTTTTAAGTTTAATTCAATTAACAACGATATCCCATTGGCCCGGTATTTTTTTGGAAAATAGTGTCCCTGAAAAATCTCAAAATATTCAAGATGCAGAAGGCTTTATCTTATTAGGTGGTACTTTTTCTCCCACATCAACAAAAGAAAAAATTCATTTTAATTTGGCTGGATCTAGATTATTGGAATTTATGGCACTGATTTTGGAGTACTCTGATAAAAAAGTTATATTTACAGGAACACCTTTAGAGGCTGAGGTTACAAAACAATATTTCAAGAAATTTAATATAAATGAAAGCCGTTTAATTATTGATAATAAGGCACGCAATACTGAAGATAATGCTAAAAATGTCGCATTACTTTTAAAAGAACAGCAGGAAAAAAAATGGATATTAGTAACATCTGCATTTCATATGAAACGATCTATTTTGCTGTTTAAAAAATATGGAGTGCATATAGAACCATACCCTGTGGATTATCATACAACACCATTATTTTGTCTTACAAAGGGAGGCGCAGTATATTGGGCTGCGGCTATTAAAGAATATATGGGGTTGTTTCATATAAGTATGCAGAAAGGATAAAGTTGAAAGATAAGAACACGTGGTCAGAGTTTATTAACGCGGTGTGGGATTGGGGTTTAATGTAAAAGGCCAACGAGTGTGCCGCTAAGGCATGTTGCCATTGTGCCAATTAGTACGGCTTTAGGCGCTAGAGATATAATATCGTTACGGCGTTCGGGGA
>DPKF01000166.1 GCA_003542655.1 Holosporales bacterium | reverse complement strand
GGGAACTTGCGGTGGCCCCATCAGAAAACAACCATGTCTAAAATTAGCACCTTGGACGAATCAGCTTTAGCTATCACATAACTTTTTAATCCAGAATTAGGGTTTATCATAAAAAACACTACGTAATAAGGTATATTGCACACAACTATTTTCCATCAATTTCGTATTTATGCTAAAGTCAAAATAACAGAAAGTACAAAGATTAGAAAATGATAGTCAATTCTCCACGTGGTACACGTGATATTTTAGGGCAGGAAGCTAAGGTAAAAGCACACATTTTAAAGTGCTTTTATGACTGTGTACAAACGTATAACTTTAATAAAATAGAGACCCCTATTTTTGAACATACAAGTATTTTTAAACGCACACTTGGTGAAGCATCCGACATTGTTGGTAAAGAAATGTATACCTTTAATGATAAGGGAAGCGATTCTTTAACCCTGCGCCCTGAGGGAACGGCACCTATTGTTCGTGCGCTTATATCCAATGGCTTGACACAAAATTTGCCGCAAAAACTTTGTTATGTTGAGCCGATGTTCAGATATGAACGCCCACAAAAGGGGCGTTACCGTCAATTTGTTCAGGCTGGAATAGAATATATAGGATCTAATAATCCCTTGGCTGACGTTGAATGTATCGCTTTGGCACATAGGCTTTTAAATAAGTTAGACGTTAAAAACACAACCTTATATATTAATACGCTTGGTGATATAGAAAGCCGCCAGGCTTACCGCAAAGCCTTGGTTGATTATTTTACGCCGCTAAAAAATAAGCTATCCCTTGATAGCCAATTTAGATTGCAAAATAATCCACTACGCATATTAGATTCTAAAGATCCAGAAGATAAATTATTATGTGTGGATGCGCCACAATATCAATTATCACTTAATCAGACATCAAAAGATTTTTTTAGTGCCGTTTTAAAGGGGCTTGACGCATTAGATATTCCTTATACAATTCAACGGTCCCTGGTTCGTGGTCTTGATTATTATTGCCATACAGCTTTTGAATTTAAAACAGATCAACTTGGCGCGCAAGATGCCATTATTGCAGGAGGCAGATATGATCATCTTGTAAAACAGATGGGCGGACCTGATATTGCCGCTGTTGGTTGCGGCATTGGTATAGACCGCCTATGCCTTTTGATGGAAAATATACCCCTTGAAACACCCCCCATTATTGGGTTACTACCTGTTGGAGAAGATGAATTCATAACAGGTCTTAAAATGGCTGATAGACTTAGAAAAAACGCTATTAATATTGAATTTCCATTAAATGGTAATATGGGGAAACGCTTTAAACAGCTTGATAAAGCTGGGTGTTCGCATGCGGTGATTTTTGGTGCTGATGAATTAGCCGTGGAAAGCGTTACTGTTAAAAACTTACAAAGTACAGATGATCAAACCAAAGAAGAAACCGTCAAGCTGTATAATTTAGCAGCCCACTTGAAGAAAATATGTGGGCTATAATTTATGGCCGAATATAATTTCAACAAGGTGCTGCCCTATTCTCTAGAACTGCTTTTTAACATGATTAAAGATGTGGACCATTATCATGAATTTCTACCTGGGGTAGACCACTCTGAAACATATGATCATGCAGAATCTCATTTTACAGGAAGGCTGACAGTCGCATATAAGGCGTTAAAGCAGACATATCAATCACGTGTGATATTTAAAAAAAATGAACACTATGCCTATGTGCGATCAACGGCAATAGATGGCCCATTTCATCATTTAAAATCCTCCTGGGATTTAAACAGTATAGGTGATGATAGCAATACTTGTGAGGTTAATCTGACGTTAAGTTTTGATTTTAATAGTATGATTATGAAGCAGCTTTTAACACCTTATCTTGAGAAAGGTGCGCATAGCATGATAGACGCTTTTGAACAGCGCGCGCATGACTTAACACAAAGAACCCAACAATGCATATAAAAACAATAGGCTGCGCGTTCCTTCTTATGACCACAAATATATCTGCAGATATTCAAAAAAATTATACGGTACAGACCGCTATTAAAAAATATGAGATCAACAAAGATGACACGCATTATAGCTATGATTTTTCTAGTTTGTTTCGTAGTATAGAAGGGCTTAAAACAGTCATTGATATTTTTCATGAACGATATAAAGATCAGAAAATTAATGGATATATTGCCCTTACAGAAAACAGTTTTGCGATTGCAACGGCCCTTGGATACATGCAGGGTATTCCCATTTATTGCGCGGATAAAACAGAAACCTTAGCTGAAAACGGATATTATGTCATTATCAGCGATATCATCAAAACAGGACATAAAATACAAAAAACGATAGACGCTATTCAACAACAAAAATGTTACGTTGTGGAAGTTGCATGCCTTACAGAAAACCCCCAGTTAAAGGGGCGTAGTCACATTAACGCGCAAATATTTAGCATTTTTATTGAGCGTTTCAAAAAATAATCATATTACGTGTTATGCTAGTGTGTTGTATGTTTGACACAACCGTTTTCTGATGGGGCCACCGCAA
>DPKF01000187.1 GCA_003542655.1 Holosporales bacterium | reverse complement strand
ATACTGTTATTATTTCAACAGGTGCACAAGCCAAGTGGCTTGGCCTTGAAAGCGAGAAAAAATTTCAAGCTGGCGGTGTTTCTGCGTGTGCCACGTGTGATGGTTTTTTCTATCGTGGCAAAGATGTTGCTGTGATCGGGGGCGGTAATACTGCTGTGGAAGAGGCAATATTTTTAACCAATTTTGCAAAATCTGTAACGTTAGTTCACAGACGTGATTCACTTCGTGCCGAAAAAATTGCACAAGAACGCTTGTTTAAAAATGAAAAAATTAAGGTTATTTGGAACCATCAAGTTGATGAAATTTTAGGAACAGAAGATACCAAAAAAGTTACAGGCTTATCCCTTAAAAACACACAAGATGGCGCAAAAAAACAAATAGATGTGCAAGGTGTCTTTATTGCCATTGGTCATACGCCAATGTCTGAAATCTTTAAAGGGCAGCTAAATATGGATCAGGAAGGCTACTTACTTGTTGACAAGGGAACAGTGCACACAAATATTCCAGGTGTATACGCTGCTGGCGATGTAACAGATAAAATATACCGTCAAGCGGTTACCGCTGCAGGCATGGGCTGCATGGCAGCCTTAGATGCTGAGAAATTCTTAGCAGAATAAACGTGTATGTTAATTGATAGCCATTGTCATTTAAATTTTCCTGACTTTAAAGATAAAATTCCAGAAACATTAGAGCGTGCCCGCATACAGGGTGTTACAAAATTTTTAACCGTCAATACAAAATTATCTGAAACGGATGACCTTATAAAAATTGTGGGCACATATGATAATGTTTGGTGTTCCGTTGGGGTGCATCCACATGACGCTAAAGATCATACCTTACCTGAAATTGAACAGAAGGTGACAGAGTATGCAAAACATCCTAAAGTTGTTGCACTGGGGGAGACCGGCTTAGATTATTATTACGATAACAGCCCCCGCGCAGAGCAAATGAAAAGTTTTGATCAACATATTGTTCTGGCGGAAAAATTAGGTTTGCCACTTATTATTCACACCCGTGATGCTGATCATGATACGATCGATCTTTTGTCGCCCTACAAAGGGCGTATACAAGGGGTCTTTCATTGCTTTAGTGGTGGCGTAGAACTTGCTAACAAGGCATTAGACCTTGGGTTTTATTTATCTTTTTCAGGGATTATAACATTTAAAACGGCTGAAAAAATTAGGGAAGTGGTTCAATTTGCACCCTTAGATAGAATTTTAGTTGAAACAGATTCCCCCTTTTTAGCCCCTATTCCATACCGTGGAAAACCTAATGAACCAGCATATACGCGCATTGTTGCACAAAAAGTTGCCGATATAAAAGATATGTCTTTAGTGGATATCGCAACCTATACAACGCAAAATTTTCATGCACTATTTTCCAAAACATAACCTACACAGCAGTAAATCTATACAGGTGGGAACACCATGATCGTTTAGATAAACATCTTGGCCTATTCACAACGCCAGCGGGTGATTTATTTAAATGCCGCAACATTGCAATTTAGCATGTTGCACAAATAACACAATGTAAAAAAACTTACTATAATTAGATTGAAAAAAATAGAAATGACTAAATGTATGATATATAAATGAGTTATAAGTTAACTTTTTCATTAAGGATATAAAATATGAAAAAAATCGCATTGGTTGCAGTTCTTGCAACTTCAGCAGCAATGGCTGCACCGTTCAATGGTTTCTCAGTTGGTGGAGATCTTGGCGCAAGCTTTAACAAATTTACAGGCGTTCAAGCTGATGGAGTAAAATCTACAGGCAAAAAAACAAGCATGATCAGTTCATTATTCGTTGGTTATGCAAAAAGCTTCAACAACATGTTTGTTGGTCTTGACCTAGGTCTTGGTTTTGAAGGTAAAGCAAATTACGATCGTAAAAACGCAGCAGGTACAAAACTTGGTACAGTTTACCTAAAGCCTGGTATTTCATTTGAAATGAACCCACGCGTTGGTTATAAGTTCAATGACACAATGGCTGGCTATTTTAAACTAGGCATGGGCGTTGCTAAAAATGAATGGAAACTTAAGAATTTAGCAGGAACAGAAACGGCTAAAGGTAAAAGATCTGTCGTGTCATTTACACCAACACTTGGTTTAGAAAAAGCATTCGGTAACGTTTCTATGCGTGGTGAATTAGGTTATAAAATGACAGGTAACAAAAAAGTATTTAAAACAGCAACTGGCACTGCTGCAGAGCAAGCTGCTACGTTAGATACAAAAATCAAACGTAAAGCAGTTGTTATGACTGTTGGTGTTGCTTACAACTTCTAAGATTTTTATTAATCTTAATGTTAAAGCCAGGGGTTTTCCTCTGGCTTTTTTTATAAAATGCGCAGACCTAAAATCTCTATCTTCACTGCAAGCTACCAAGATTTGGGCATTGTGGTTTAAAAAAGAGATGTTTTAACAAAAATGAAAAAACCGCAGAACATGCACATTCTTAGCCCAAAACATTGAAATATTTGTTAATATCTGCTATATAGGTATATGCGCTTACATATGATGGGACTTAGTCGTTGTTAATTAATGTTTCTTATGCCGAAAAAAACCTTTATATTTGGGGTTTAACCAATAATGTTTCCCAAAAGAATGATGTAAGCTTTATTGAAGTTGAAACATCTATTTTACACAATATAGCCCTAAAATGCGCTTTAAAGCAAAAATACGTATCAGCATTAAAGACGATTTCTATTTCCCTTCCCACTAAAGATAATATTGTTGATGTGACTGGCGAAAGTACAGAATTTCAAGAATATTCAACATACGCATACTGTATTCCTTTGCATGGTTTCATGCCTTATGCACCAACACGCATAAAAAAAGAATTTCCAAAAAAGAATTTCATGAATGTGCACTTTTCAAACACATTTACTTTAACGCATCTTTTGGTACGCATTGCTTCCCAACTGTTTGATGCGCGTTCTTATTACGCACACCTTTCAAATAAAGATGGTAAATTATATACAAAGTGGTGTGCAAATTTACAAGGAGGTGTTCGTTTTTATATAGAAAATCTAACCCAATCTATGCCCGAATCATTTTTCATATTCAATAGTAATAGCGCTATCAGTCATTTTATGTTTATTCGCGAGCTGCTAGATGACGCAATACAAAATATTATGGCACACACACAAATGCTTGACCCTAAGCTCACAAAAAATTTAGCGGAAACAACTAAAAATATTTTAAATAATATTTTGGCGCCAGATCCAAGCCCATTAATGGTGGATGATCCTGCTATAGCAGAGAATATAATGCCTGAAATTTCAGCAGTTTATCAGGATAATTCTTATTATACGCCTATTATTAAATTCGAATTAGATCAAAAAAATGCCAATCTTTTTAGATGTTATATTAACTTATTTGATAATATGCGTGGCACAGAATGTAGTTTAGATAGTTTGTATGCAAAAGAAAAACAACCATTTTACGATATATTTCATGCGACATTAAATATTCAGCATATAGAAAAAATGTTAGATATTACAGCACCTATTCATATTGCGCAAATGTCATCTGTTTTGGAGACAGTGAAGAATATTCAAGCTCTAAGAGGGTGTAAGGTATCTTTACCAACAGGAATGACGCATGTTCCTGTGGCGCCAAGGGCCGAGGTTTTTATTGAGGCAGGGCAATTTGATGATGATGAAAGTTTATTTTCTCCGGCTGCAATTTCAAATATAAAATGGAATATTTTACTGGGCGATACGCCAGTTACACTGGAAGAGTTGCAGAAATTAGCGGACGAAAATCAGACACACTATATGAGTGGAGATACATTGATACCCGTAAATGTGGATCAATTACATTCATTTTTAAAACAAGTTAAAAAAATTCAAAAAAATAAATTAACGCCTTTTGATTTACTGCGTGCAGATGCGGCTTATGGCATTAATTATAATGTTTCTTCAGGGTGGTTGAAAAAAGTCTTTCAGCAGCTTCGTGGTCAAACGCCAATTAAGGAACAGGTGCCCCCTGACAATTTGCATGCAACATTACGCCCTTATCAGGTACGTGGGTATTCATGGCTTTGCTTTATGCGACAAGCTGGTTTGGGCGCATGTCTTGCCGATGATATGGGCCTTGGCAAAACCATTCAGACCATTGCCTATATGTTACATGTTCGACAGGAAGGTAAGCAGCCTAAGAAGCCATTTTTACTTGTATGCCCAACGTCATTACTTTCTAACTGGCAGAGAGAACTTGCTATTTTTGCACCACAACTTGTTTATCATGTGCATCATGGTGCAGATAGAGACAAGGAGGCTGATTTTTTTGACGCCGATATCGTTATTACGAGTTATAGTCTTGCTGATAGAGATCTCTCATTTTTAAAACAGCAACTTTGGGATGCAATTATCCTAGATGAGGCGCAAAATATTAAAAATGCAAATGCAAAGCAAACAAAGGCCGTAAAATCTTTAAATGCGCGCCACCGTATTATTTTAACGGGTACGCCTATTGAAAATAGGCCAACCGATATCTGGAGTTTGATGGATTTTGTGAACCATGGCTTGTTAGGTAATAAGACTTGGTTTAACAGCCAGTATGGGCGTGCTTTATCTTATAGTAGTAAAAAAGAACAACAAGAAAATGCACAAAAAGTTGCACAACAATTAAAACTTGTTGTCTCGCCGTTTATGTTACGACGATTAAAAACAGATACAAGTATTATTTCAGATTTACCAGATCGTATTAATCATAAAATTATTTGCAAATTAAGTTTAGAACAAACATCGCTGTATAAAGCATGTGTTGACAATATGTTGAGTGAGCTTTCACAAACAAAAGATGGTCTTGCAAGGCGTGGGCTTATTTTAACAACCTTGATGCGCTTAAAACAAATTTGCAATCACCCAGCACAGTTTACAAAAAATGGGATTGACGGCGCGTCTGGTAAAATAGATGTTTTGTATGATTTGTTGGATGAAATTTTAGAAAATGATGAAAAAGTTCTGATTTTCACACAGTTTAAATCAATGGGAACGATTTTAACAAAATTAATTCATGCAAAAATAGGTACGTACGTTCCCTTTTTAAATGGAAGCACACCAGCGA
>DPKF01000050.1 GCA_003542655.1 Holosporales bacterium | reverse complement strand
GAAAGCGTGTTGCTAAATTTGGGGTAGATTGTTGGACAAGTTCACCCAAGGCAAAACTGGATAGCCTCCAAGCAAGTGAAGACAACCAAAGAATAGCCTCCAAACCTATCCTTGAACAACTGGATAGCCTCTAGGTCTTCCAGCCGAAGTAAAGAAAAGGCTACTTGAGAAATCAGGTAGCCTTTTTTGTTGTGTAGATGGTTTATCTACTAAGTTGCTTTTAGTGTGGAAATTGAAAAACCCTCGTTTGAGGGTTTGGGTTTATTTGAATTTGTTTTTTCTTTTTACGCGAACAATTGGACTTGATATGCCAACTTTATTTATTGAAGCCTTATTAAGAAATGGAAGAGCATGTTGATATGCCTGATAAACACTGTTAAATAAATACTTATGTAAGGCACCAACAGATATTGTCTTCTTTCCTGGAAATGGCTTGAACCAAGTTGAATTATATTTTATAGGGATGGCTCTTCTAAAGTTAAATCTAGTAACATACTTCAGGCCAGAAGATTTGCCATAAACTGAACTTGGGTCTATTTCAATTTGATACGGTTGAAGAATTGGACTGCCTGGAGTAACTGAAGTTTTATTAGAAGTTCCGTAAGCAACCAAAACTTCATCTACATCTTCAAAAACTGCAATAATTAATACGGGTCTAATCTTGTCTCCAGGAATATCAGTACCTTCTAGTGGAAATAAACATGAAACAATTTGACCCGCAATTGGAGCGGGTAATATACTCATGTGTTATTTTGTTGGTTGATGAATAAGTGAGGATTTAACCTTTACTCCAACGAGACTTGGAGATTTCGCCCAAAACATTTTTAATTGTTTAACTGAAATGTCTTTATCTGCTCTCTTTATATTTTTTTCTTTTTTCTTTACTAATTCCATAATATTCTCCAAAATGTTATAAATGCGTTATAACGCTTATATTTATTCTGACAATTTAAAATTAATTGTCAAGTAAAATAAGACATAAAACATAAATGCATCTACTGTTATATTTATCCTTATGGAAAATATAACAGATTTATAACAATAAACAATATATTTAAGACAAACGGTCGTTAGTCCAGACGTTAAGTCATTTTGATAAGGTAAAAAAGAGAAAAGACAGTTTGTCTATCAAGGTTGAACTATTTAACAGTAGATGTAAAAAAACCAGCACTAGGCTGGTTTAATTTTTGGTTATTTAGATATATTATTCAAATTCTAAAATATCTTTGTAGTCAAACACTTTATCAACCAATCCCAATCTCATTGCTGGTGTTGTTGTTAAACCATCTTCTTTTTTAGAGTCAATGAAGTTGTGAACGACTTTGAAGATTTCTAACAACTTAATAACATTGGCTGGATTGTATGCTCCATAGCCATTCCAAGTTCTACCGCCATTTCCAGCAGAGCCAATGGGTCTTTCAAGCATACATACACGACGACGAACCTTTTGAAAAAAAGTGTCTATACCGTGGAGACTGGCTTTGTTGTATAGCCAAGCCTTATGAGTCAAATCAAATTTATCGTGTTCTGTTAGCCAGCACATTGCTTTGTTTGATTCAGACATATTGGGGATAGGGTGTTTAACCCAACGGTCTTTCCAACTTCCTATCTCTTGAACTGCCAAGATTTCTTCCTTGAGCATTTCAATCTTTACTTCGTTATCTGTAAGACCAGGATTTTTCTCTTTAATTTCATCAAATCTTTTGTTTGAATCTGCTTTGTTCTTTCTCTTCTGGTCTACAGTCAATTGCTTTTCAATAGAGACATAAAAGGCTTCTGCTGTTTTCTCTTTCACTTCATCACAAAAGGCAGATAAACAAGCACCACGAATACCAGAATCTTGGTCTAAGAAAAATCTCCACTTACCAACATTGCCACACAAATTTTTAAGGAAATGGAAGTGAGCAATCATGGTGTATTCAGCATGAACTTGAACACCATAGTTAGGAAGTTTTTCTTCGTGAGTTTTTACATCAAAGGCTTCAACATCTTCTCTTTTGGCTACTTCTTCATATTTAACTTCAATCTTGCTTTTCAAAGTGCCAGTTGAAAGTTTCTTTGAGCGAACTCTTTTGCTTGAGTTTACATAGTCAGCATCCAACCAAATGCGAGCATACTTTCTAAAAGGTGCTGTAGTGGTGTTATCCCCTATTTTTTGAGCATCTTCTTCTATGGAAACCTTATCTAATTTGTAATCAAAATTAGGGTGAATACCAAAGACATAGCCAGTGGAATTATCAGCACTAGCCATAGCATGAAGAATGATGTTCCTTTTATCTTTTCTTTCTGTCCAATTGACGGTGTAATCCTGTCTATCAACTGCTACATAAAGCCTGTTAAATTCCATTGCTTTAAGTTCTTTTTCTTTTGAACTAGCAAAAGCCAAACACTGTTTATGAATAAAATCCAAACGGGAATAAAGAACAGCCCAAGAAATATCAAGCATATGAATAATGCGAGATAACGGAACCTTATTCACCAACATCTTAAAGATTTGAATATTCTTATCTGTATCGTGCTGATACTGAGTTGGCTTAGGAATTGAAAGAGTCTTTTTACAAGCAAGACATTGATACCGTTTAGCACCTTGAGCCGTTGTCCCAAAGGACTTGTAAGCCTTTTTCGTGCCTACTGGTATGGTGGCATTAGAACAGTCTGTATTAGAGCAACAGACGGTCTTGTGAGTGATTGCCAGGTAGGACGAGATACGGTCAATCTCTTCACTGATACCTTGATTGGACTTCAACGGCAGATGTTCACCACAAGCATTACAACGAAGATGGGGAATGTTTAGACCAGTTCCATGATTCACGCCAGTGAGGGTGTAAGTATTCCCGCCATAGGTTTTATCTTGAGAAGCAGGAACCCCAAACTGAGAACACTTTGGATTCTTACAGAAGTTATATTGAATACCGCTAACTTCTAAAGGGATACGGGGCAGGTAATCTTTATTCACTTTACAAACCAATCTATCTAACACCTATATTATAACGTATCAGATAAAGATTTCTATTGGATTTATATGTAAAGACTGAATATATTTTTATCTATAGTCATTCATAACCACAATGCCAAACAACTGCCTTATTTGAAATTTCTACCCTTTTCAGTAAGCCTTACTATTCCAGGAGGTTCAATAAATACATATCCCTTTTTAGTTAGGTCTGTGATTGGATTTTCCAAATAGCCTATTCTTCCACCCATCTGTAGAAATTTTATAGTTGATTTTTCCCACTCAGTAAGTTCTTCTTTAATTTCCATAGTTTTCCTTTGAATTTAGCCTGCTGAATAATTTCAGTGGGCTATTTTTTCGCCTTAATTTTTAGAAGATATTCATTGTAAAGGTCTGGTGCTTTTACTTTGAGTTCAGCCAACTTTTCAATCTTCCAATCCACAAGCAATTCCTTTGTTTTATTAGAAAAGTTTGTGTGAAGCAGTTCGCACAAAGTTTCTATTTTAAATATCAATTCATCTTCTATTTTAAGGCTCTTTGACTTTATTGTTTTTGTTTTCATAGTCAATCCTCCTTTTTATATTCAATGCATTTAATTTAAAAAGTCAATACTTTCTATTGACTATATATTTTATTTTAATATATTGAGAAAAAAATGTAATACAAAAATTACATATAAAAATAATAATAAAAAAAGGGGGCGGGATGAGTAAAAAGAAAAATAAGGATATTTTAGAAAGCATATCCAAAGAGAATTATTTAAGATTAACCAAAGAGGCAATTGTAGCCTCAATGCTAAAACAAGAAGTTGCTGGACAGAGAGTGTTTTATGTATTTCTGAAACAAAAAGGATACAAAGAAATAACGCCAGAAAGCATGGATAAACATCAAAGTGATGGCATTGTAGGCAACACAATCATTGAGTGCAAATTAAATGAAAATGAAGGTGGTGGTCCCAAAAAAGCATATCAAGAATTATATGGAATTATTCCAAACCGACTAAAAGGAAAAGGTGAAAGACTTCCTTATTACAGAATATATGTTGAGTTAGAAACGTTTTTAGTTGAAGTATATGATTGTCATTGTAATTTGGTGGATACTTTTGATTGGTTTTCTGATAGCCATAAATTTGACAAGTATTTTAATGACAAAAAAAACACATACGAGTATGACTTAGTTGATGAAAATGTTGACTTGGTTGAGGTTATACAGAATATATATAAAGTATTTCCCATAAAAACAAAAATTGAAGCATACAAACATTTACAAGATGGTGTAGTTGGTTGGTTTCAGCCATTTGATTTTAAACACTTAAACATCAACCGTCTTATCCTTAACAACGATAAGATGAATGAAAAATACGTCCAAAAAACAGAGGGTGCTTATTTCACACCATCACAATATGTAAAAATCTCAACTCAATATGTAATGAATGCGATAGAGCAATCAAAAAGAGATGGATATGATGATTATGTAATCGTTGACCGCTGTGCTGGCGTAGGCAACCTAGAAAGTCAGTTTCCCGAAGAAGTTTATCCACACTTGATTTTGGGAACCATAAATGAAGCAGAGGCATTGACGGCGAATATCCGATTTAATGACTTAGCAGATGTAGTTGTAATTGATGCTTTAACTCAAAATGGTGTTGATTATTATAAAATTGAAATTGAAAAATACAAGACGAAAAATAATGTCAATAAATTAGCAGTAATTTTTCTTGAAAACCCACCTTATGCTCAATTGAATTCAAATAAAGATGGTGGCGTAAATTACAAGGCAAAAAAGAAATACATAAAGACATGGGTTCACAAGCAGATGAAAAACGGTGGCGAAGATTTAGATGAGCAATTTGTTTTTAGTGCCTATAATTACTACTCTGTTTATTCATATGTACACTACGGACCAATAAAAATTTGGAAGACAAATCATTTAGTTAACAAGGAAGTAAAAGAAGCATATTTATGTAATAGAAAGTTTTTTAATGCTGGTGAGTCTGCCATTGCTCTAATTCACTGGACAAATAAAGAAGTCTTTTATGAAACAATAGAGTTTGATAGTGACCTTGGTGGAAAATTTCCAGTTCATAAGGTTCATAAAACCATTTCAAAATTATATAATAATGACGGGAAAGATAATGGTATTTGTGTTGTTGAAGCAAGAAATTTTTCTTTTGCATCACCTAGATTAACTGGCAGTCTAAATGACGATGAAAGATATGGTAAAAAATGGGTAAATAAAGATAACCTACTCAATGCTTTGCCTTTATTTTGTGTTTGCCGTGATGAAATAGCCGAAAAAGGTTCTATTAGTGGCGAAAAGGATTACAGAGTAATTGATACTGTTTACAAGACTGCTGATGGTGGAACCAAATACCAAAAAGATAAAAACTTTCTACAAAACTGTCTTTTATGGTCTTTATGTACACATTACAACCAATGCTCTACAAATTCTAGAATTTGGAATTGGGGAGAAGAACATTTAGATGAAAGTTTGAAATCAAATGAAATATGGCTACTATACAAAGAACTTGTTTCCGAAACAGGTGTTAATGGTTTGTACAATATAGAGCAATATAACAAAAATGGTTATGGCAAATTATGGAGAGAGCATACCCTTTATCCAAAGGTAATTTTTCTAAAAAAAGAATTGCAGAAGTTTTATGTAAGTAAAATCAGAGATGATATGTTTAAATATGAATTATTGAAATAAAGCCAAACAACAAAAAAGCCCTCAAACGAGGGCTTTAATCATCCTGGCTAGTGTCCTATCAACCTACACCATAAAATCCATCAGGATTGATTTAAACAAGGGCTTGAGGGTATCTGTATCCTGAATCAAATCAATCCAAGTTTCAAAAACTCTTCTCTGTTCTGCTTTGTCTAACTTCTTTATGTCCTCAAAAGGTTCAGATACATTCCCAACCATAAATTGAGACAACCATTCAACACGTTGTCTTTCAATATTGTTGTTAGGCAATTTCTTTACTTCATCCCAATCAAATATATCTTCCAATTGTTCTTTTGAAAAATTGATGAGATGATTAGACGTAAATTCTTTGTAGTTCATTTATTTAAACCAGCAAATCTTCAATCTTTCCACCATTAGCAATATGGTCAACAATGAACTTTGGCTGTCTTCCTCTTCCAGTCCAAGTGTTATCACCAGAACGATACTTGATTGCAACTGGTGTTTTTGCTGTAGTTGTTGTTTCTGTTGAACTTGAGCCAACACTTAAGCCCAACTCTTTAGCCGTAATTCCATACAACTTAATCTTGTTCTTCATTTCTTCAATGATTGGCTCTCTCTTCTTTTCAGCCAGTTCTTTTGCTTTAGATTGAAGTTCAGCGATTTGCTGGTGTAGCAGTTCTAGTTCGTCCATTTTCTAAATTCCTTTAGTTAAAAAATATTTTGGATTGGATTTTTAAAGGCAGATTCCAACTTAATCATTGACTCAACAGTTTTCCCAATAACATCTTGCCAAGTTTCTTCATCTTTATATCCACCAATAGTGAACTTCTTTCTTATCCTACATGCTCTCTTTGCTGGAAGTCTATCCCATTCAAGTTCAAATCCAGTTTTTGACTCAATCTCTTCTTTTCTAGCAAGCAACTTATCAAAAATTGCTTCATTCTCTTCTTGAGCCTCTTTGCCTCTATCAATATAAACTTCTACTGCTGTTTCATGTTCCCAAATGACATAGTTATAAGCAATACCACTTTTACCTGAACCTGTTCCAATCCAGTTATATTTACTCGGACTCAAACCAGAATGAAGTTTTGTCTTTGTTTTGGCAAAATCAAGCAATTGTTTCCAAAAAGCACTTCTTAATTTATATCGTTCAGTAAACTCTTGATTGCTGTTATCAATAATTCTTGTGAACTCTGATGGTCCAACAATTAAAGTAAGCAATGGTGCTGGTTCAGAGTTTCCAATCTTTACAGCCTCCAACTTTAATAGATAGAAGTCAGCATTGGACGATTCATTCAACCAGGTGATAGCACTTATATGCTCTGGTCTAGGCTCTGACACTATCCAAATGGCTGTTTGTGCCTGCATAGCAACAAGGTAGGTGATTACCTTACCAAGATGGTCATGGTTGGACTTTTCCAACTGATTCTCAATGATGACCTTTTTACCAGCCTCATCTTCAGCAACCAAATCAACACTGAAATCTCCAGCACTAGCCTCCCGTTCAGCATTGCTTAAAGTGATATCCAAAGCATCATTTAGAACATCTAGGTTCTCTTCTAGCCATCGGGTGAAGTCATAGGCTTCATGCTTGAATGCNNGCCCACCTGATTTCTCAAGTAGGCTTCTTTTTTCGGTTAGCACTGGAGGTTGTCCAGTTCCTTGGTTCAGGATAGACTTTTGGACCTTGTTTGAAGTGGAGGTTAGGTTTGTGAACCTATCCTTGCTTGTTGAGCCTGAACTTTTCCAACTTGATTGAAGGGATAGGAGACTATCCTTGCCATCCACCCCAAATTTAGCAACACGCTTTC
>DPKF01000042.1 GCA_003542655.1 Holosporales bacterium | reverse complement strand
CAAGTGTTACATACCTAGAATCTTCTGAACCTCTAAAGCTATTCCATTTAACCAGTTCTAAACTTTCGAACAATTTACTTAAGTCGCGCGGAACGCCTAAATCTTCATAAGACTCGACATCAAACATTTTTGGGTGTGCTGCAGTGATAACTGGTGCATGTGCGGCAGCAGCTACGTTCGACAGTTTGTCCAAAATTTCAACGTCAATTGGGTTACGTCCAAAGTAAAAATCAGCGACAAGGGCAGAGTATGGATTACCACCAAAGGTACCATATTCTTCTTCATACACTTTTTTAAATAATTGACTTTGATCAAACTCAACAGCTTTTTCAAGATCTTTCTTTAGTTCGTCTTTTGTGATATTCAAGAGACGTAATTTTAAAGAAGTACCCGTCATCGTTTTACCAACAAGATGACTGAGCCCGCGCCATGAACCTTCTAATTTTTGAAAATCCTTATGGTGCAAAACTTCATTCAGTTGATCTGAAATTATTTCATCCATCTGTGCTATGCGTTGGCTTAAAAAAGGCCCAACGTGCATACCTGATGCGTTACCCTGTTGTTCAACTTGACGTGCAAATTCAGCAAGTAGATCACAAGCAAATGTTTTTTGGCTTTCATCCCGAATCAATTTTGCCTTATAGAGCAATTTATCAACCAAGGTGCCGTTTTTTTCTTCAGCCATTTTAAGACTCCTTCATTTCGTTATACTGCGGGTGCATCATCAGCTGCACTAGCGGTGCTTTCAGCAGCAGGAACTGCAACAGCATCGCTAACACCAAGTTCATCTTTTAATTGCTTCAGTAGGGCACTATCGCTCATGATTTTCTTTAACATATCGTCAAGAGCGTCGTTTCCATCTAGTTTTGTTAAAAGATCTTTTAGTAATGATCTACTATGATACATCTCTGATAGTGGTTCTATTTGGTTTACAACTGCCAATGGTTCAAAATCTTCCATGGATTGAAAATATAAATCCATGTTCATTTTACGACCATCGTTTGTGAGCTTATTCTCCACAGTCAAATTTAAGTGTGGATGAATAGATGCCATGATTTCACCAAAATTATCACGATCAATTTCTACGAACTTTCTATTTTTAATAGGTTGGCGATCGTCACCAAAGTGACCAGATAAATCTGCCAAGATACCCATTACAAATGGAAGTTCCTTCATCTCGATAGCGTTACCAATTTCCACATCGTATGTAATTTGTACCCGTGGGCGGCGCACCATGCTTAGTTTATGTTGTGTGCTTATTCCCATGATTCCTCCATATTGCCTTTTGCACTTAACCCAACTCGGGTTTTATGTCCTCTTATCTCTATTACACACGACAAAAGTTAATGCGACGTTAATTTTTCAAGAAAAAATGCATTTTTTTTAAATTTTTATATTAATATTTCACTTTTTTGTCAATTATCTATCTTTAAAGTACATAATTTCTTAGAAATATAGGGCATATAGTCTGCAATCTATATGCATTAGATAGCGGTATAGTGAGTAAGATACTTTTTACATGTGCAAAACGATGGGGGCGTTTTGCCCCTCTATGATGGCGTCAATTCTGGTTATATTGTTGTGTCGTCGCTTTTAAAGCGATTCTCTCAAACGGGGACCAATGCAAATTGGCCTAATGTGTTTCGCCAACCCTGTTGTGTCGTCGGTTTCAATAAACGTACCACACACCGTTCCCTCCCCCTCTGTTGGGGTAAATTTATCTGTAGGCATTTTTTTTGTAAATCTGGCAATTGGAATATCTGGTTTCACACCAATGACAGAATTATAGTCACCACACATACCAGCGTCCGTTTGAACGGCCGTTCCCTTATCTAAAATTTGTGCATCTGCTGTTGGAATATGGGTATGTGTTCCAACAATACCGGTTATCTTACCGTCTAAATAGTGTGCCATAGCAAGCTTTTCTGATGTTGTTTCAGCGTGCATATCAATAAAGATAGCGCCTAAATTTCCAGATTTTAACTTAAAACGTTCTAATAGAGTTGCAATCGCTGCAAAGGGGTCATCCATAACGTCCATAAACACACGACCCATTAAATTGACAACCAAAATATCTTGTCCATTTCGCGTCGTCACACGTGCAGCGCCATGACCTGGGGTTCCATTTGGATAATTTAAGGGGCGTATAAACCGCGGTTCTTGATTACTGTAAGGAATAATATCTTTTTGGTCCCACACATGATTACCGGTTGTTAGAACATCAGCGCCCATGGCAAAAATCTCTTTTGCAATTTTAGGCGTTACACCAAAACCATGTGCTGCGTTTTCAACATTGATAATAATAACATCTGGTGTTAATTTTTCTTTTAAAGTCGGTAAATGTTTTTGAATAGCATCACGACCCGACCTTCCATATATATCGCCAAGAAAAAGTATTTTCATGATTGTTTCTGATCTGTATTATTATTGTTTTTTTTATCATGTATACGCGACTTCATTTGTTCTTTTCGTTTTAATAGATTTTCTTTTAAAGCTTGCGCCAGGCGTTTTTCACGTTCTGATTGTTTAACTGACATGAACTGATTCCTTTTTTCTAGGCGCATTTAAATTTTTTAAAGATTCCGTTTTATGCTGAAGTTTTTGTAAACGGAAAACCAAAAAAAACATTGGAATAAATAATAATGATAAACTGGAGTATAACACAGACCATCCAAAATTATAAGCTAAATAACCAGAACTTACAGAAACCAAAACCCGACTTAAGGAACCAAAAGAATAGAGCATGGTATAATGTGATGTGCTAAAAGGATTTTTCACAAAATGCGATATCATCGCAATAAGGGTGCACGTCACAAGGCCTGATGAAAAGCTCTCTAATCCAATAGATATGCTTAAGACAAAAGGGTCATATCCAATATGTGCTTGAACAGCGAACATAAGACAGGCAGAAACCTGTATTAGGGCTGCCATAATAGTTGCCGTGTAAACACTTAACCACTGTATGATAAAGCCACCAATACTAGCACCAACAATCATCCATATTGTGCCATATAATTTTGTATAATTAGCAAATTCAATTTTACTAAGGCCAATTTTATATAAAAATGTTGCCGCCGTTCCTTGTAGAACAGCATCACTAATTTTAAAGGTTAAAATAAAAGCAATCATTGTAACCACACCTTTTTGGTTAAAAAGGGTTTTAAAAGAGTCATAAAATGGATTTTGAACAGGCAATCTAATAATGGTTTTGTTAGCTTTTTTTTCAGTAAATAAAATCAAAGCAATAATACCAGGTAGCACACCAAGCGCCATCAATTGATATGATAGTTCCCAATTATACCAATGAGCTAGATAAAGCGCCCCAGAACCTGATGCCAGTTTCCCCAAATGAAATCCGATGCCCGACATCGATGCTGCAGCACCATAAGCGCCATCATTAAAACGTTCCAACCGTAGGCCATCCAAAACAATGTCTTGTGTTGCAGAAAACAAACAAACGAACAAAGCAATACACCCTGAAATATAAGGGGCATCGGCCGGCGATACTTTTCCCAAAAAACCTAAGGAGATCATCAAAAAAAATTGCGATAATATGCCCCAACTTTTTTTTATACTAAAATAACGACCAATAAAGGGAAGACGTACATTTTCAACATAGGGCGCCCATAGTGCCTTTAAACAATAAGGCAAACTTACAATTGTAAACAAACTAACAGCTGTCTCTGTAAAGCTAAGCTCATTTAGCCAATAACTAAATGTGGATAAAATTAATAAAAATGGCAAACCACTAGAAAAACCCAAAAGTAATAGCAACCAAAGGTCTTGTTCTTTATAGTTATTGAGTAATGTTTTAAGCTTAGCGTACACCATTAAGGTGATGTCTTTTCATATTTATCATGAACAAACATTAAAATGAACATACAGATTAACATGACGATGGGCAAAAATATGATAGCATGTTGATAAGAATTTGTTGTATAAATACGCGTTCCAACTTCAGAGACACTACCGTCCCAAACAAAATCTAAAATTATTCCCATAATCACTTGTGACAATAACCCAACAAACGAAATAATAGCGTTCGTAAATCCCATTGCTGTTCCATAAGCACTGTTTTTCACATTCACTTTTGCAAGTGAAAACACCAGAACTTGACCACCAATCACAAAACCCAATAAAAATAACAAACTTAAAACTGAGTTCCGATCAAAGAAAGGAGAAAACACAATTAATAAGCTGATACCACCTGCTAAAACAGCGGTTATTTGAAGAAGGCGCTTATAGGTTTTCATTTTACTAGATAGTATCGCAAATATAGGCCCGCCAATAGCCATGCCGATAAAGACAAGGTTTGTCGTGAGCGAACCAATAAAATTATCGCCATCAAATACGCGCGTTAAAAATGGAACGCCCCACAGTTCTGCAAAGGCCGTTAACGGCAGATATAAAATACCACCAACAATACCGGCTAACCAAATCTGTTTATTCTTGCTTAATAAAATAAGAACAGTTTTAAATTTATCAAAATTATCAAAAGATTTTGATGGTTTATCTTCAATAATGATATAAGCCAGCAAAGCAATAAAAAAACCAGACAAACCCATAATTGTAAAAACATTCACCCAACCATAATGCTCACTTAAATAAGATAATGGGCTGCCCGCAAAATTTCCACCAAAGGTTCCCATCATATTTGTAAGGCCCGCAATTAAAGCAAATCGTCTTGGCGAAAACCAATCTGTTGCAACTTTCAGCGCCCCAATAAAAGCACATGCAGACCCTACCCCAACAAGAGCGCGTCCAATCACAGCAATAAGCAGCGTATCTGCTTGGCAAAATAAAATGGTCCCTATGCCGCACACAAGCGACGAGAGTGAAATGACTTTTTGCGGTCCAAATTGATCCAAAATGAGGCCGCAAGGTAATTGCATTAAAACATAAGACCAGTAGTAGGCACCAACTAACAAACCAAGGCCGGTTGACGTAATATTAAAATGCTGCATAAGTTGATCGGTAATCCCAGCAGGTGCAACACGTAAGGCAACTTCATATAAATAAAATGCAGCAGCCATCGCCCAAATCATAAAATTTTTAGCGGATGAACGTGTTTGTTCGTGTTCCATGTAACGAATTTTCGATATCATATTATTTACCTTTTTTATAAGTTTCACGGATAAAATAGGTTGCGCATAAGGCAGCAAACGAACACAACAACAGTAAAGACAACGCACTTTGATAGGCAAATAATGAATAGTTTGCAATGCCCGATTCTTTCACAGAACCATCCCAGAAGCACTCTAAAACCAACCCAAGAATAGGTTGGAAAATCATACCACCAAAAACAACAAATGTGTTAATAAAACCAATTGTTGTTGCTGCTGCATTTTTGGGGGAATTGCGTATTGCAACAGTAAAATATAAAATTTGCATACCAGCAAAGACAGCCGTTACAAACAGAATGAAAAGCGTTAGGTTAAAGGGTATAACAGCCCAAATCACCAAAGAAAAGCCAACCATGATGCTAAGTGCGGACATAGACATAATCTTTACATGGCTTTTAAAATAGTCTGCAAAAATAGAGCTTAATAAACAGCCTATGGCAAATCCTATAAAAACTGCCGTTGTACCTGTTGATGCCACTTCGTTATTAATGTCATAACGTGCCATTAAAAAAGGGACGCCCCAAAGTTCTGCAAATACATTGATGACTAAATTTGTTAAACAACCATATACTGCAACGATAAGATTTTGCTTATTCTTTACAACGGCTTTTAAATCTTCTAAAACATGCAATTTGAAAGCTTTTTTTTGAGGTGGGATATCTTCTGGTTTGTCACGAATCACAAGCCACGAGAGTAAAACAATCCCAATGCCGACAAACGCAGCATATAAAAGCGTTGTTTGCCAAGAGGTAGCATTAACTACATAAGCAAGCGGCCTGTTTCCAACCATGCCACCAAGTGCGCCTAACATTTGGCTAACCCCTGCGATAAACGCAAATTTAGCACTATCAAACCATACAGAAGAAATTTTCATACACGCTAGGTAGGCGCAAGCAGAACCGGCACCAATTAAAAAGCGCCCTAGTTTTGCAACAAGTAAACTATCCGTGTGTGAAAATAATAGGGTGCCACATACACATAATAGGGCAGAAAAAGATACTATTTTACGTGGGCCAAAATAATCAACCAACACACCACAAGGCAATTGTAGGGGGACATATGCTATGTAATAAAAGGATACTAAGATACCTAAGGAACCAGCCGTTATAGAAAAATGATCCATAATTTGGTCTGTCATGACCCCAGGGGAAGCTCTTAAAAAATATTCATAAACATAGAAGGCCCACCCTGCAGATAAAACGAACCAAGCATATTTAGAATTGATATATTTACTTTTTTTCATATTCGACACAGGAAGCACATTTATAGATTCGGCGTTTTTTTTAGCTGAGTGCGACATCAAAACCTGAACTTATTAATTATTATAACTATACTAAACTAATACAGCTAAAAAATCTTCATTTTTTTGATTTTGCACTATGCGTATGTAAAAAAATATATTAATAATTCATCATCAATAAAGACCAATGTATTTTAATAATAATAATTATCGTGTTTTTGTATTTACTAAAGTCCATTGTAAAGAAGCAGCATTAAAGGCACGCTCAAATGTCCAATAATCTTGTCTTAAAACGGAAGTTTTTGCCTCATTTTCAACAATTTCATCATTTTGGTTATAAGTTACCACAATTTGCTTTGTTTTAAAAAACACAGTGATACTGGCTATTTTTTCACCATTGTTTTCTATTACTTTGGCCGCATCAATTTCAACAATCTCAAAACTTTCAATTTTAGTTTCAATTCTTAGATTGTCTTTTTCACGTGCAATAATAGCATAAGAAAACAGTTGATACATTTTGTCTGATAATAAAACTTTCAAGCGTTTTTTATTACCGTTTGCAAAGGCTTTTGTAATCATTGAATAAGCAGCTTCTGCGCCCTTTAAAAAATAGACCGGATCAAAATCGGGATCATTTTTTACAATTTCTGTTACTAACCGATTTTGATGTTCAGTTAATTCAAATTCTTCTTCGTGTAGCGCGTCTGGATTTTCTTGAATCTGCTGTTTTTTAGTCATGACGATAACATTATCAGCGTCATCTAAAATTAACGTACGTTTACGTTCAATGCCTGTTTTTGTGCCAAGAATTGACCATAGTCTATAAAAAACAAAACAAGTTAATGCAATTAAAACAACAAGATCCATATAGTTCAAGCCTTTACAATTGAAGGATGCAAGAGTAGATTTTACCCCATATTTAATATATAAAGTATAGACTAATATTTTTCCAATGGATAGGCAATCAAAATTACATGAACTGATTTTACTGATAAGTCAGAAGCATGACAATGCTATACAATTTATCAACTGGCATCCAAATGTTACTATCGATCTACATGAGGTTTTAGGTGATGATTTGTTTAAAATTGTGGTCTATCGAACAATTTTTTGTCTAAAGTTAGCCCTGCTTCAAACTTCGTAATATCAATGTGGATTTCATTTCCTTGTTGATCAAATATGATCCAGCCGTTTATTTTGATAAAAGGTTTCAATATGAATTCTATTTCCATACAGCCTTCGTCACCCGTTTTTGTAGATGCTAAAGTGACATATGCAGTGTTATCTAATTCATTAAATTTTAAAACATGGACCGTATTATTAAACTGTATGTTGTTTTGCAATAATAATCCTGCAGGTGTATTGGAAGCGTTAATATCTTGAACGCTTTTATCTGTAGCATCTGCTAAATAAAGTGTTCCATTGCGTATAATTATTTTTTGTTGCAATGAAGGATAATCAATATGCATGCAGCCATTTTTTTTATCAATATACAATGTACCTAAGATAGTCGGGGTATCATTAGTGCGTTGCTGGAAAGACGCCTTAATCCTGGGCAGTTGATTTAAATATGTTTCAATCTGTTGCAGCGTACTGCTTTCTTTTTGTTCGCATGGTGCTGCAAAAACAATGAGTGAGCAAAAACTGAAAATAAGTATGCTACGCATCATAGAGAGAAACTATCTCCAAGATAAACACGTCTTACATCTGGATGAGACGTAATTTCATCAGGACTACCATGCATTAATACATGGCCATTAGCAATAATATATGCCCGATCAACGATATCAAGAGTTTCTCTTACATTATGGTCTGTAATTAAAATACCAATTTTAAGGGCTTTCATTTTTTGAATAATGTCACGTATTTCAGCAACAGCAATAGGATCAATGCCTGCTAAGGGTTCATCTAGAAGAAGAAAAGATGGGTTGATTGCTAAAGCACGAGCCAGCTCTGTTCGTCGTCTTTCACCGCCCGATAGTGCAATAGCAGATGATTCACGCAGATGACTAATGGAAAAAATTTCTAATAATTCATCAAGTCGTTCTTCTAAATGGTCAGGGTCAGGCTCTGAAATTTCAAGGACTGCTCTGATATTTTGTTCTACAGTTAACCCGCGAAATATGGAGGTGTCTTGGGGTAAATACCCAATCCCTAGATTAGCGCGTTTATACATTGGAACATGTGTAATGTCTTTTCCATCCAAGCTAATGCGTCCACTGTCAGGTGATAAAATGCCTGATAGAATAGAAAATAGTGTTGTTTTACCCGCGCCGTTTGGGCCTAGCAAGCCAACAACTTCTCCGCGCTTTACACCAACTTTTACGCCAAGCAAAACAGGGCGCTTACCAAAGCTTTTTGTTATTTTAGTAGACCAAAGTCCGTGTTCAGGCAATGGTTCTTGTGGCAGTGTCATAGCATATAGTCACTAATTAACGCTGCTGCTTTTTCGGCTGCATCATAACCGGTCACTTTGACCCACTTATTTTTTTCCAGATCTTTATAATGTTCAAAAAAATGTGTTATTTGTTCTAATAAATAGGGCTGTAAATCTGTATAATTTTTTATATTTTGAAAAAATGGATTTAACTTATCCACAGGAATCATTAGAATTTTCTCGTCAATTCCAGATTCATCCTCCATCATTAAAACACCAATTGGTCGGCACCGAATCACGGAGCCTGGTATAACAGGAGCCGCCCCAACAACCAGCGCATCCAAAGGGTCGCCATCTTGTGCTAAAGTTTGTGGAATGAAACCATAATTTGCAGGATAGTACATTGCACAATGCATAAAACGATCTACAAATACAGCGCCCGATTCTTTATCAATTTCATATTTAACAGGGCTTGATCCTTGTGAAATTTCAATAACAACGTTTACGTCCCATGGTGCATTTTGTCCAACAGAGATTTTATCTAAATTCATATATTAACCTTAACGTATTTTTTATCTCCAGAGTACGCAATTTTAAGAAAGATTTCAATTTGATTCATCATCGCTTGGGTATAAAAAAAATTGAGCATATACCAGTGTCTTCAAATGCGGTAAATGTGAAACATTTTTAGGCATTAGCGTAGATAAAAAAAATAGCCAAAATATGGGCTTCAGTATACATGTCTTGCGTAAGATGCTAAACTTATTTGTACGTTGCACCTTATATTCTTTTTGTTGAGAATTTTAAGGTTCTAGGTGATTATAGCTTTATGGGTGACAGAGCCCGCACGGAGGCGATTCACTATTTGGCAATTCTGGATGCCGAGCAGTAAATCGCTACATCTGGTTCTTGCCGTTATTAAACAATTGGAATGATCCTATGTTTTTAGATTTTTTGTTTTATTTGTTTTCTGCAATTTTATTGCTGTCGGCATCTGCGGCTCTCTTTGTTACAAACCCCGTTATTAATGTTTTGTCACTTATTTTAGCTATGTTTTATTCTGCCGGGATTTTTTTATTATTAAAGGCAGAGTATTTAGCCTTCACACTAATTATTATATACGTTGGCGCCGTTGCTATTTTGTTTTTGTTTGTGGTGATGATGCTTGATGTCAAAAAAACATCTTTTAAAAATTCTATAGGACAGTTTAAAACGCCTTTAGTGTTTTTTGGTATTTTATTAATAGTTGAAATGGTTCTTCTTCTTTTAAAAGCTAAATATGTTATTCATCATGATGAATTGTCACCCCTAGCTTTTGAATCATTTGGCAATATGACAAATGCGCATGCTATAGGACAAGTGTTGTATACCCAATATTTTTTGGGGTTTCAATTGGTTGGGTTGATTTTGTTTGTTGCGATAATTGGCGCTATTGTTTTGGTTTACGAAAAACGCGTCAAGATACACAAGCAAAATATTAAAGCACAGCTTGCACGTACCAAAAAAAATTCGTTACAAATTATAAAATTTCCGCCAATTGTGAAAAAGGAGGAGTTTGATCAATGAAAACTGTAACACTGAATCACTGTTTGATATTAAATGGCGTCCTTTTTACGCTAGGTTTGCTGAGTGCGCTTTTAAATAGACGGCACCTCTTAATGGTTTTAATTGCTGTTGAGGTGATGCTTTTGGCTGTTAATTTAAATATGGTTGCTTTTTCTTATTTTCTAAATGATTATACGGGGCAAGTTTTTACAGTTTTCATTTTAACCGTTGCAGCTGCAGAAGCGGCAATTGGTCTTGCAATTTTACTGCTGTATTTTAAGAACCACGGAACAATTGAAGTTTCCTCAGCCACAACATTAAAGGGGTAATATGCGTGATTTATTAATTTCTTTAATAGTCTTTCTGCCCTTAGCTGCCTTTATAATTGGTAACTTATTTTCTGAGAAGGCTAAAAATAAACATGTACCGCTTATTTGTACAACATTTTTAGGCATATCCTTTGTATCTGCATTTTTGCTGAGTCTTAACTTAAAATTTGGCACTGTACATTACACGCATTTATGGACATGGTTTAAAATAAAAAATTTAAAAGTCGATTGGGGAATGTTTGTTGATTCTTTAAGCCTTATAATGATTTTATTGGTAACGTTTATATCGGCGCTCGTTCATCTTTATTCTTTTGGGTATATGAAAAACGATCACAATAAAGGAAAATTTTTTACACTTTTAAGTTTCTTTACGTTTACAATGTTATTGCTTGTGACAGCGCCTAATTTATTACAATTATTTGTTGGTTGGGAAGGTGTTGGTTTAGCTTCTTATTTGCTTATTGGTTTTTGGTATAAAAAAGAGCTGCCCCCAACGGCTGCAATGAAAGCATTTATTATTAATCGTGTTGGCGATGTTGGTCTTGTAACAGCTATTGGTTTTATATTTTTTACATTTAATACTGTAGATTTTTCTTCTATTTTTACAAAAATAGAAGCTTCAAATTATACAGTCAAAACACTTCATTTATTTGTTGATATGAAAACATTTGATCTTATAGGCCTGTGTTTACTTTTAGGGGCTATGGGGAAATCGGCACAATTTGGTCTGCATACATGGTTGGCGGATGCAATGGAAGGTCCAACGCCCGTTTCTGCTTTAATTCATGCTGCCACAATGGTAACGGCTGGTGTTTTTTTAATATGTCGGTTTTCCCCATTATTTGAGTTGGCACCAATCGCACAAACAGCAATGTTGATTGTTGGCAGTATCACAGCTTTATTTGCAGGTTATATTGCGTTAACGCAAAATGATATTAAAAAAATTATCGCTTATTCAACCTGTTCACAACTAGGGTATATGTTTATGGCTTGTGCTGTATCTGCATATTCAGTTGCCATATTTCATTTAGTGACACATGCCTTTTTTAAAGCGTTGCTGTTTTTAGGCGCAGGATCTGTTATTCATGCCATGTCCGGAGAGCAAGATATTCATAAAATGGGGGCTTTGCACCAGAGCATTCCTTTCACCTACATTATGATGATTATTGGCAGTTTGGCGCTTACAGGCATTCCTATTTTTGCAGGATTTTTTTCAAAAGATGCCATTATAGAATCACTTTATAACAGTCATATGCCATTTTCAGATCTTGCATTTATAATTGCCATTATTGTGGTTGCGTTAACGGCTCTCTATTCATGGCGGTTGATTTTTGTTACGTTTCATCAAGAACCGCATTGTGATGAACAGGTCTTTGCCCACATTCATGAATCACCAATGACAATGAAAATACCCTTATTCATATTAAGTATAGGCGCCATATTTTCAGGTTATATTGGTAAAAAATGTTATTTAAATGAAGGCTTAGGTTTTAAGTGGGGTGGTGCCTTAAAGCATGTTCTACAAGATCACAATAGCATTCCATTGGTTATCCAGTATTTACCTGTATTCATTTCGATTTTAGGTATTTTCATTGCATATATACTGTTTATTACACACCGAAGTATAGTGAATCATATAATGAAAAAATGTTCTTTTTTATATGCATTATCTAATAATAAATTCTATGTAGACGAGCTATATGATGCTATTTTTGTAAGGCCTTTAAAATTTTTAGGGTTACTGTTTGCCAAAGGGGATATTCATATAATAGATCGCTTTGGGCCCGATGGTTTGGCGTCTTCTCTGTTGAAGGCATCAGGTTTTGTGAAGCAAACAGCAACGGGGCATATAAATCATATGATTCTTTCTTTTGTTATCGTACTTGTTGTGTTTTTCACCTACATGCTATGTGTACCGTATCTTCCCCTTCAGTTTAACTTTATTGGCGGTTAGGTTATGCACTTTCCTATTTTATTAACTCTGATTCTGTTACCAATTTTTGGTGTTCTCGTTTTATCTATTATTCGTGGCCAAGATGAAATCGTCAATAGAAATGCCAAAAATGTCGCGTTGCTTATTACCACTATAAATTTTGCTTTAAGTTTATATCTTTTATCGCAATTTGAATATCACTATACGGGTATGCAATTTGAAGAGATTTACCCCTGGATCTTAACCTTTGAAGCCAATATCCATTTGGGTATTGATGGCCTGTCAGTTTATTTTATTGTTTTAACAAATTTACTTATGCCAATTTGCATTTTAGCGTCATGGAAGCAAATTAAAAATCGTATTCGTCCTTATCTCATGTGTTTTTTATTATTGCAGTCAATGATTCTTGGCACGTTTTGTTCGTTGAATCTTATCTTGTTTTATATTTGTTTTGAAGCAACTTTAATCCCTATGTTTTTCATCATTGGAATTTGGGGCGGACGACAGAGAATATATGCTAGTTTCAAGCTGTTTTTGTATACGCTTTGTGGTTCTGTTTTTATGCTACTTGCCATACTAAAAGTTTTTATTGAGACTGGTGAAACTGATTTGATGTTACTGCAAAATTATGACTGGAACTTAAATTTAGATCGCTTATTATTTTTAGGCTTTTTTATTGCCTTTGCTATTAAAATACCAATGTGGCCTCTGCATACGTGGCTTCCAGTCGCGCATACACAAGCACCAACGGCAGGATCGGTGATTTTAGCGGGTGTATTATTAAAGCTAGGCGCCTATGGAATGATTCGTATTTGTTTGCCCTTGTTTTCCAATGCAAGTATATATTTCTCTGAGTATATAATTATAGTGAGTGTGATCTCTATTTTATATACATCAGCAGTTGCGTTAATTCAAAAAGATATGAAAAAATTAGTTGCTTATTCATCTGTTGCCCATATGGGGTTTGTAACACTTGGTATATTTTCGTTTACGCCACAGGGCTTAAGTGGTGCGGTTGTTCAGATGTTAAGTCATGGCATTCTTTCAGCTGGACTATTTTTATGTATAGGTGTTTTATATGACCGTTTTCACACACTGAAAATAAAAAATTATGGCGGTTTATTTAAATCAATGCCACAGTTTTCTATTTTATTTTTAACACTGTTATTGGGGTCTGCAGGTTTACCTGGGACATTTGGATTTTTAGGTGAAATAACTGTTATCATAGGTACCTTTAGAAGGTTCCCTAATATTGCATTTTTTGCAGCAACAGGGATGATTTTAAGTGCAGCTTACGGCTTATGGCTTTATAGACGCTTATGCCTTGGTACAGAGTCTGAAGCCGTAAAAAAAATATCTCCACCCGGTATAGACATAACAAAAAGTGAGCGATTTAACCTGAGTATTTTGGTTATTATCAGTATGTATTTTGGTGTTTATGCACAACCTCTATTTGGGATCATCAATCCATTTGTAAAAAAAATAGAAGGTATTTTTAAACCACGATTTATGAAACAATTTGAATATCAAGATACTATATCTATAGCGTCAGAACAGAAAGATGAGAGAAGTGCCGTCAACAATTCCTGATTTTTTACCAGCAACCGCAGAAATTTTTATCTTATTTAGTATTTTATTATTAATGCTAATTGGGGTGTGCAAACTAAATAAGTCGCTAGATATTTTAGATTATTTAGCGCCTTGTTTAACTATATGTACGTTGGTTGTATTGTTTTTACTTCCAGAAAATCATACATATACTTTTAGTGGATCGTATATTAATGATCAATTTGCCTTTGTGTCAAAAACATTTTTACTGCTTTCTAATTTTATTATTCTCGTCCTCTCAAAAAGTGTTCATAAACACGAGAACTTAAAAATTTTTGAAATCCCTATTTTAATTTTATTGGCAACGTTAGGCATGATGATGATGATATCATCTAGTGATATTATTATTGCTTTTATTAGCTTAGAACTCACAAGTCTTTCTCTTTATATTTTGACGGCAATTGACAGAAACTATAAACCTGCATCTGAAGCTGGAATTAAATATTTCACTTATGGCGCTATTTCAACAGCATTTTTTTTATTCGGACTTAGTTTTTTATATGGGATTACTGGCAGTACACATTTTGATTATATTGCAACTGATTTATCTGCCCTGCTGTTAAATAAACAAGATATGACACTTGCAATTATTGGGATCCTATTTATTACGATATCGTTCATGTTTAAACTTGGTGCCGCACCATTTCATTATTGGTTGCCAGATATATACCAAGGGACAAAACTAACCATTACGACACTGATAGCGACAACACCAAAATTTGCAATTTTTGTGCTGTATGTAAGATTTTTAACACAAATTCTGCCTGATTTTTCATATATATGGAAGCCTTTGTTACTGATATTTTCAGTCTTATCCTTATTATTTGGCACAATGGGCGCACTGCGGCAAAAAAAGATTAAACGGTTTTTAGCCTATTCAGGGACGATGAATATCGGGTTTGTTTTATTAGGGATTGCTCAATTTACAAAATCTGGTCTTGCTGCTGCTGGGTTTTATATGTTTACATACCTGGTGACTATTATGGGCATTTTTGCGTCCTTGATGTATATGAAAAAAAAGGGTTTTGAGATACAAAATTTTGATGATCTGAAGGGTATGTCTGAACAGTATCCGCTTTTAAGTTTTTCATTTTGTCTTGGTATTATATCTTTAGCTGGGCTTCCACCACTTCCAGGTTTTATAGCAAAGGCATATGTTTTATATGCAGTTTTACTAGAGGAACATTACATTATTGCTATTTTTGGTGTTATGAGTACAGTTATTGCAACGGCTTATTATTTAAATTTGTTAAAATCATTTATGATTGATGCTGTGCAAAAAATCTATACACAAACGACAAAACAAACAGGCACTACAATTAAACTCATTATATTTTCTTTAATTACTGCCATCTTATTTATTTTATTGACACCAAATATTTGGATACAGATCGCCAATAAAACAGCAATTGATTTGCTACATTAAATTGGAGATAACCTATGAATAATTTTAAATGGTTCTTTTATCATATTGTAAAGCCTAATACTTTAATGTTAATTGTTAAAACGGTTAAACAGCCTTTATTATATGTTGGTTTAGGATTGGTTTTTTTTGCAGGTATTCTTATTTTCTTCTTGCCGCCTGATTACGATCAAGGCCATGTTTTTAAATTCATTTATATTCACGTTCCAGCGTCTTGGTGGGCCCTTGGTATTTATTCAATTATGGCTGTTCAAGCAATTGTGGGTTTTATCACGCGCATGCCACAGTGTCATATTATGGCAAAAAATTGGGCAATATCTGGTCTTGTTATGACGATTATTAGTTTAACCACGGGCATGATTTGGGGAAAATTTACATGGGGCGCTTATTGGGTATGGGATGCCCGACTGACAACAATGTTTATACAGTTTCTTATTTACTTAAGTTATATCTATTTAACCCAATCAGAGGAAAGTGAGACATACTATAATATGGGGTCTATTTTGTTGGTTATTGGTTTGGTGAATTTGCCTTTTATTAAATATTCTGTTGAGTGGTGGTTTACCCTTCATCAGCCTGCAAGTTTGAAAGTATTTTCCAAAAATACAATTCACAGCACATATATGCCGCCCCTTATTTTAAATGGGGTAGGGTTCTTTTTATTGTCGGCCTCTCTTTTTTGTTACAACCTACAAAAAAGCTTATTGAAAATGTTAGAAAAAAATCATACTTAAAATCCACCTCGTGAGGATCCTTGATAGACAGGTTATTTTGAGGTTCATATAACCTTATAATATTTTGTTAGAAAAAATTTCAATTTATTATTTTTACCAATAATTAATGATGGGGCGATTTTTATATAATAATCCCGAATTCGGGATTATTTTTTAGTATTAACTTTTTATAAAGGAATGGATGATACATT
>DPKF01000075.1 GCA_003542655.1 Holosporales bacterium | reverse complement strand
TCCTAATTGTGAAGACGGGTTCTTAGATAAGAGCAATGAGGATAAAAGCAGCAAACATGAGATCTAGTTTTTCAAACCGCGAGAAGACGCGTCGGAACGCTTTGAGCCTTCTAAAAAGACGTTCAATTTCATTGCGCCGTTTGTAGATAGTTTTATCATATTTCCAAGGCTTTAAACGATTGGATTTGGGTGGAACAACAGGCTGAAACCCACACTTTTCCACGCATTGCCCCGTGGGATCACCCTCATAGGCGCGATCCATAACTAGAGGTAGTTTAGGCAACTCATGCTTCCACTGTTGCAGCAACTGCTGACTGTTTTGGTCATTATGTGCTTGTCCAGGAGAATGGCCAACTGTTAATCCAAATTGATCATTCGAGGAAACCAAATGAATTTTTGTAGTCCATCCGCCACGTGATTTGCCGATGGATTGGGGTCCGTTTTTTTTAAAGCGCCCGCAGCATCAGGATATACTTTGATGCTGGTGCTGTCCAATCCAAGGCAGGTTACAGAAATTCTAATCAAATTTTCTTTTTGCAAACCAATAAACAAACGCTCTAAAACTCCCCTTTCAGCCCATCGTTTAAGGCGTGTGTAAATCGTGTGCCAATTGCCATACTTTTCAGGTAAAGCGCGCCATTTACATCCATTTTCTGCGATATACAATACCGTGTTGATGAGTGTCAAGTTCCCTATCTTTACTTTCCCTCGTTGCACGGGAAGCTACCGTTTGATCAGCTTATACTGTTTTTTATTCAATGCTTTCATAACCGCAGATTAACATATATTTCTCTTCCTTTATAGGGGTAACACGATCTAGAGTTTCCGGAGAAATGTAGGCGAGTGGTCTTTGATAGGGGCAATAGAAGAGATCTTAAAAGAGGTATGTTTGGAGATAGAGAAACGATATCAGGCAAACTTTTTAGAGATAGGAACAGATAAGGATCACGTACATTTTTTTAGTGCAATCGGTGCCGACATATAGTGTGACTAAAATGGTCAAAACTAATCAAAAGTACCACCGCGTGAGAGATATTCAGAAGACGTCCCCAAGTAAAGAAACAGTTGTGGGGCGGTGAGTTTTGGACGGATGGATATTTTGCTAGTACAGTAGGGAAGCATGGAGATGAGTCCAAGATAGCCCGATATGTCAAGGCGCAAGGTTTAGAATATGATCAACTTTATGAAAACAATCAGCTGCGACTATTCTGACTCAATACCCCGCTGCTTGCGGCGGGGTATTTTATTAACGATGATATTGCTGGGTAGATTGGAATAGTTTCATGATATCAATTTCAAGCTGTTCTATTTCTAAGACACATCTGTAGGTATCGTTACACGAAGCATCTAGACCTCTTCGACGACAAAACTTTGTTGCTGCCAAATCCATCTTGGATAATACGGCAGCTCAGATGCTTCACATCTAAAACCCAAACTGAGATTGCTTGTTATACTCTCTTTGTTAACTTGACGCGGCCCAAAGCAGTTTTAAACAAGATTGCAACATAAAGAAATTTTAATTAGATTAATATATCAAATTGATGTAAGTGTGATTATACATTATTAATATTAAAGGATAGACTATGACCAAAAAAATCTCATCAGCTGTTACTTTTCTTTTAACGAGTACAATGTGTAGTGCTTCTAATCCTGTAGATATAGATTTTGTCGCAATAGAAACAGAAGAACAGCCCCTTGGTTTCCGCGATCAAAGTTTAGTTTTTACTAATAAGGGAAATCCTAAAGAGGAGAATATATCTTCTAAAAGTTTGGATGTAAGGGAGGGCTTGTCAACTCAACCGCCCCTCAAAGCAGATGCTGAAAAAAAAACAATCGATGACTTTGTTTTGGCAAGTATTCTTTATGGAAAATGAACTCTTCGGTAAAAATAGCATCGTCACGTGAGTAAAAAAGTAATATATGCTCTGGACTTTAGAACTTCTCTTCAGAGAAAGTAAAAAATCGAGTGGAATGCCCAGCAAAAGGGAATCTGGCATCGTCAAGTTAACATGGATAAATATATGATATATTAAGTGAATATTTCGAAGGGACTAAAAATGAGTTTAACAGAGAAGCCAAAGAGGTATCGATTTCCATCGTCTATTATAAGTTGTGCCATATGGCAGTATCATCGGTTTAATCTGAGCATTAGAGATGTTCAGGAACAGCTTGCGTATCGAGGGATTATAGTAAGCCATGAAACCATTCGCAATTGGTGTGTAAAGTTTTCCAGGCAATTTAAAGATGTGCTTCAGAAACAAGAAAGGAAGATTTCGGATAAGTGGCATCTGGATGAGATGAGTCTTCGGATTAATGGAGAATCGTTCATATTGTGGCGGGCTGTAGATGAACAGGGTATGGGAACTGGATGTTTTCTTACAGAAACGCAGAAACAAGGTATCTGCTATACGGTTTTAAAGCCTGTTATTACAAGCTTACTCAAGTCCAAGAGTCATTGTCACGGATAAACTTAGGAGTTATAAACAGCCTATTAAACGTATGTATCCCAAGACGATCCGGAAAATGATTTACACGACCAATGCCATTGAATCTGTCAACAGTGGTTTGCGGAAAATTACTAACAACAAGCGGATATTCCCTAATGAGGAGTCTGTGTTCAAATCTTTTTATTTGACTTTAAATTACATGACGGCAAAATGGACGATGCCGATCCAAAATTGGGGAGAAGCTCTATCCCATTTTATGATTAAATTTGAGGATAGAATTTAATGCCCTTTTTAGAATTTCCACAAATCTTTGGACAGTCCCTGGGAAAATGCGGCGTCTCAGATCCTTCATATCTAAAATCTAGCCCTAAGCCTTTTCTTATTCTCTTTCTAAGTTAAGTTGACGATGCCCCCAATTCAGCTTTCTAGTTTTTAAGAGAATCGTTCATATAAACTCATGATTCCATAGTCTTTCTAGGAATGATTGAACATTAAAGACTTTAATATTAAATCCCTTGTGTGAAATCAGTCGTGGCGTTTCTTCATTGCACACAACAATTATTTCTTTAGGGTTATGTTCTTCTGCAAAGGCTACAAGCCCTTTTAAATGTGACGTATGAATATTGGCACTTAGCTTTACTTCTATAGCAACATTGCTGTTCAGAATGAAATCAACTTCCAACCCAGTCGTGGTGCGCCAGAAATGGAGTGATTTTTTTTCTTCTTGCAATAATCGATATGCATTCAGTTCTTGAAATATGTAGGATTCTAGCAATTGCCCTTTGTTTTCCATCAATTGGTATGAAGGCATGTTTAATTTTAACGTTTTTGCTAAACCCACATCAAAGAAGTAAAACTTCGGAGCTTTAAAGATGATGTCACGTTTTGCTTTATGAGGGTAGGGAGACAATCGATATCCAACAAGACTATCTTCTAAGATATCGAAGTATCCCCTAATTGTTTTTTCACTCACGCCTGATTCTCGTGCAATATTAGCGTAATTTACCAGCTCTCCACTAGAGAATGCTGCCACTTCTAAGAAATGTTGGAAGGCGGGCAGGTTACGAATCAGACCTTCGTTTTGAATTTCTAATGTTAAATAGTCATGGATGTACGCTTCCAAGTGTCGCTTATATGCAGAGGTAGAGAGATAATGCGCGGGCAGTGTGCCGCGCTCCAAAATATGCTCTAGTTTAAATGTAGGAAGTTCTGGATATATAAAAGGAAAAAACATAAACGTCCATGCTCGTCCACCTAACAGATTAACTCCCGAAGCACGCAATTTGCGTGTGCTTGACCCGCATAAAATAAAGTACAGGTTTGTATTTTCAATTAACCAATGAATTTCATTAAGTAAAGCTGGAACAAGTTGAACCTCATCAATAATAATAGGGAAAGCTTTTAACTCTTCTTTAATCAGTAAGAGCTCTTGTCGTAATCGTTCAGGATGTGTAGAGTATTTACGAGAAAGCTCAGATTGCAATAAGTCAATATATAGACTATTTGGAAAGCGTTGTTTTACCGGTCTTTCTGGGACCTAATAGGATAACCGTTTGTCTCTCCACAAAGTCTAAAGGATAGCATCTCTGATTTAAGTTCATGATGTTGATGGTTAAATTACTTTAGTAAAAGATACTACTAATCCGTAATACTGTCAACTATCCGGAACACTGATTCGGAAAAGAGTAAATAATCCGGATTACTAGAGCTCTGCATTTAATATAACCTTTATTATCACTCTAATTTAGAACGACAGGATAATGGCTTGTTTAAAGAGCTCTGTGGCGGGCACTGTTGCAAAAAAAGATAAAGAATAAGATGGGAGGTAAACGTTAAGACCTAAGCGACAAACACATTAAAGTTTCTATAAATAAGACGAGCTTCTTCAACGACAGTCTTTTCACGCAGCCAAGCGTTAAATTGTCCTTTCTTAAACATTCGCATGACTTCAAATCCTTTAAGGGTAGCATACGCTGATTTCATTGACTTAAATCCTAAGGTGGGCTTGATCAGTCGTTTTAATTTTCTGTGGTCTGATTCTATTATGTTATTGAGATACTTAATCTGACGATGCTCGATATCAGGCGAGCATTTACCCTCTGATTTAAGCTGTTTAAGCGCAGCTCCATAAGATGGCGCTTTGTCTGTATTGATAGATGTCGGATGAGCCCATGTTTTGAGACTCTTAAAGGCTTTGCCCAAGAACCGTTTAGCTGAAATCATGTTGCGAGTTGATGACAGATAAAAATCAATGGTGTGACCAAACTTGTCTAGGGCTCGATAGAGATACGCCCATTTCCCTTTCACTTTTACATAGGTTTCATCAACTCTCCAGCTGAATCCTAATGAGGGTTTCCAGTACCATCGCAAGCGCTTCTCTATTTCAGGAGCATATTTCTGAACCCATCGATATAACGTTGAATGATCAACTCTAACACCATGCTCAAGCATCATTTCTTCAAGATCTCGATAGCTAATCCCATATTTACAATACCATCGAACGCAGCCTAATATAATTTCACCTTGATAATGCCTCCATTTGAAATCACTCATTCAACTGTCTTTCTATCTTTTCTTTCAATTTTTATCAGCTCACTTATATTTTTGCAACAGCGCCCCCAAAAGTGAAGCTACACGTTCAAACCAAAAGGATATCTCTAAATATTTGGTGTGCAACTCTTGCTCAAACTTATCAAACAACCCCTGATTTACTGGCGCTCCAATTAAATCTTCTAACCAGTGTATCTCTGAATCATAATTCCAAGGTTTTAGTTGAAAGATAAAGGCTGGTATCATTTGTTCTTTAAATTCTCTTTTTAAAATATCAAACTTAGGCGAAGTGCTTTGTAATATTTCAGCAAGACATTTGTAAAACTTTTTCGCGTCTCTTGAAACCTTTTTTACTTCATTTTGTTCATCTATTATTTCATCAAGATTGATTAAGGAAAGGACTTCTGGTGAGATTGTTGGCATAGCACGTATTTGTTCACGTGCATGCTTTTTTGCAGGAGCACTGAAAGAATCTGTTCCAATCGGGGCCAGTTGATTTTCATCATTTGAAAATCCTACTCGTAATAGACCTGCGTGTTTATAAATATCTGCCAACTCACCACCGAAAAAGAGTTTGTGCGTTAACACTATATTTTGTGGAGTAAAATTTTGTCCTTCAAAAGCTCTTATTACAGATTTATAACCCTTAGCACACTTATTTTGATCTGGGTCTTGGCTTAAAACCGAGAGGGGCATAGCAGCTCCTATAGTAAATTGCTGTAACATAAAGTCCAATAGCAAAAATTTGAAAAGTATGTCTCATGCGATGTCCTTTTAAGGTTTGGTAATTCTTACTATAGGGACATTATTTGACAGCTTCAAGTGTTTAGTTAAAACTAATAATTGTTGTAGCTTACTTTTTTCTACGAAGAAAGTTTTATTGCCTATTCTTCACTATTAGACTAGGAGGGTACATAGCTGGCGATCAGTTGTCTCTCGAGCAAGTTTCCTTATTTTATTATGCTCGGTTTTAAATATATGTATTAATTTTATGTCTATGCCACGACTTTCGATTGAATCAAGTAACTGCACAAGATTTTTATCATTCTTTTCATATGCCAAGACAAGAGTATCTGCCTTTATGTGCATAGCGATACTAATCAATTTTTCAATTAGACACTTTTCAAATTTGCTCGCCCTAGTTTTTGACTCACCAATAATCATCTTGCCATTACAAACACTAATGAAATCTATTTCATTTTTTTTATTAGGTTTCTCTAAGTCATATAAAATATCCGTTTGTGGCAAATAAAAGAAACTCTCTATATCTGACTTCAGCAATGCCCCTAAAAGCCAAACTTCATGTACGCATCTTTTTAATTTATCTTTCGTATCTACTATTAGAGTAATAATGTTTTGTTCATCTTGATCTAAAATATTTTGTTGGATTAAATAATTTAACTCGTCTTTTCTGTCCTCTCTGTAAAGTTTTTGTTTCTTTTTTGAGGGGAATTTCCCGGCTCTATTATTAACAAACCTCTGAAATTTATTATAAGGTAAATCGCCGCAAAGCTTAACCGACTCAAAGCCGCCTAAATATCTGAAAACACGCCTCCAAAAGGTATCACTTAAAAATCTATGCGCCAAAGATAGACTGCCGAATTTCTCAACCACTTCATTAAACATTTTACCCTTATCAGAAATATTGATATACCAAGGGATATCTTGAGTTTTTTTGTAGCGTAAGTCATTACGAGGAAATGTAGGATAACAGTTGAAAACAGATTGAAATACCTCCATATCTTCTGGAGATCTCACGTCTATCTGATTTGTTTCTGTGACGCTAGCTCGATTAGCTATTGCGCTGATCTTCCCACTATAGTTTATTCGACTATGTATTCCACGCTCTAAAAAGGGAATTGCCGCTGTATTGTTCCTTGGGAGCCGCCACAATTGCTTGTAATTAGTCCTCTTAGCGAATTTATTCTGAGAGTAATAGGATTTTAAAATATTGTGGCGCTCTAATTGTATATCAGAAATCCATTCAGAATTTTCTTTAAAAAATGTGAGGTTCTTTAGCTGATCAAAATGTTTAGGGGGATTAATTGTTATTGTTCCCGGGTTATCAATCGTTTCACTTGAGGGGCTTAGCCGCACAGAGCTGTATGGTCTTTCACCCCCAATGATTGGCAAAATAGAATGCCTATCACTTATGTGAGTAAAATTCTTGGGCCATAATTTACTAATAAAATCAGTTAGTATTTGTTCAGATAGTGAATAGGAAAACAACTGTATGCTCCTAGCATTTCTAACGTTATGGACTCTCTTTAACAAGAACTTTCTTAGTGAGTTTATAAAATCCTTATCTTGAATTTGTGTTGCGGATATACGTAAAGATAGCTCTAAGGGATCCGAATAGTATCCAGAATAATTATGCCTTGAATTCCAAAAATTTAATCGATCTTCAAAACTATCTCCAATAAATATATTATAATTTGAATGCATATATTCGTGTTTATCATAATTTAAATGACGAAGATACTGTTGGCTATCTTCGTCATATCCTGACAAAGACGCCGGTGAAAAAATCAACAATCCCGATTGTTCAAAATGCTTTTCTAAAAATTCACGTTCATTTAATACTAAGTCTTTATTTTGATGTTTGATTGCAGGCTCTTGATTTGAAACAGACAGTCTCAATATGCCTAGATCAGAAAATTGCTTTTTAATGAGGGTCAATTTGTTATAATCAAAGAACCCGAAATTGTCGAAAAAGAAACGATGATTAGACGATCGATATATATCATCTGACCATGCAAAATATAATTTATCGTTAACCTCTGTAGCCCTTGGAGTGCTAATCATATTTGGGATAAGCGATTGCGAGTCAACGAAACTTAAATCATCAAAGTTTGGTGTATAGTCTTCATGATCCTGTAGTACCAAGTAACTATGGTGTTTAAATGTAAAGGGGGTCGTTGTTTTCGTTAACAGTTGGATTAATTCTTCCTTCAAGTTTGCATATGTGTATATTATATCAGGATCAAATAGTTGCACCCATTCGAGGTATTCTTTAGAAATATCTCCCTCAATAACGGGTACTATAATAGTTCTTAGCCCGCCCCAGATTGAATAAGAATAACTAAAGATGTCATCCAATATTTTCGATGATCGTTCAGAGTCTTCTGCTAAGAATACTATCCTTGGAGGTCTAGGTGAATTTTGAACAATAATATTTTTATGGATAGACTGTTGATGAAAGTTCATGAGTTTATTTTTCTATTAATGCTACGTGCGTTTTTTCACTATTCTCGCACATACCGAATAGGTTGTGTGCGTTTTTTTTGGATTTTGCGCATTTTTGTTTTTCTTCGCCATTAGATTTCTTTATTTTTATTCACACCCGATAACAACTTCATGAGGTCGATGTTAATATATAATGCACTTTTCTTATTAAGGGCTTTCTTTTCAAGAATCCCTATGCTTTCGAGCTCATCTAAATATTTTTTAGCCGTCCGTCCTTGTACGGATAACGCCTGGCTCAAAACCCTGACTCGCGTATAGGGATGCATAAATATATTGTTAAGCAAGTCTTGACTATAGATTTTCGGCAGCGTCGATTTCATTAGATCTTTTTGCTTTTTCATCAGATCTCGAATGCCACGAATTATCTCAATGGTTTGCTTGGATGTCTCTTCTATACCTTTTAACATGTAAAGGATATACTCCTCCCACTGATTTTCAGCGGAAGTTTTTTGCAGCAACTCATAGTATCTAGTTTTGTACTGATTAATGTATCTCGATAAATACAATACAGGAATATCCAAAAGTCCTTCTTTTACTAGGTACAACACGTTAAGGATACGACCAGTCCGTCCATTTCCATCATAGAAAGGATGAATGCTTTCAAAGCGATGATGAATGATTGCCATTTTTAACAATGCATCCTCACTACTAAAGTCATTGTCATTAATAGTCGAGTAAGCGTCCCCCAGTTACCCGGGGGAAACTCCTCTAAGAACCCCATCGTTCGAGTTTCCCCGCAATGGGCTCAAG
>DPKF01000133.1 GCA_003542655.1 Holosporales bacterium | reverse complement strand
GAAGATTCTAGGTATGTAACACTTGCACTACCACGTGTATTGTTCCGCTTACCCTATGATAGCGAAAAAAACCCTGCAGAAGGTCTTGCATTTAACGAAGATGCATCTGGTGCAGATTCTTCAAAATTTTGTTGGGGTAACCCGGCATATGTTTTGGCTGAACGTATCACAAATGCATTTGCAATATATGGTTGGACCGCAGCAATTCGTGGTGTTGAAGGTGGTGGCATTGTTGAAGGATTACCGGCATACACTTTCAAATCTACTGACGGTGATATTGCACTTAAGTGCCCAACTGAAACAGCGATTACTGATCGCCGTGAAAAAGAATTGTCTGATCTTGGCTTTATGTCGCTTTGTCACTGTAAAGGCACAGATTATGCAGCATTTTTTGGGTCACAAACAACACAAAAACCACGTGTTTATAACTTAGATGATGCAAATGCAAACTCATCACTTTCAGCGCGTCTACCTTACCTACTTGCAGCATCACGCTTTGCACACTATATCAAAGTGATCATGCGCGATAAAATTGGTAGCTTTATGACACGCTCAAATGTTGAAATGTATTTAAACAGCTGGATTGCAAACTATGTTCTTTTAAACGATGATGCACCACAAAGTGTAAAAGCAAAGTACCCACTGCGTGAGGCACGTGTTGATGTGTTTGATGTACCGGGAAAACCTGGAACATACCGCGCTGTTGTTTATTTAAGACCGCATTTCCAGATGGAAGAACTAACTGCAAGTATTCGTCTTGTTGCAACCCTTCCACCACCAGCGAAATAAGTTTAAACAATTAAGTTAATTTGATTTTAAGGAGTAAAATCATGGCAAACACAATACATTATAAAATAGCTGGTAGTGATTCAAAAAGCATATCAGTACCGATTGTTGAAAAGAAAAGCGATAATCCAATTGAATCAACAGCAGCAACTGCTGAATGGATGGTTAGAATAGATGATCACACATTTTCAACAAGAATTGGCTTTAATAGGCACTGCGAACTTCATGGTTGGTATGCTGAGAATAGTTGTGAAACCAGTGGTGGATCAGTTGGTTTTTGGAGCCCGGCTACAATTTTAAAGCATTCTGAAGTTGTTATCATTATTCCTGTTTTTGGTTTCTTGCCAAAACTAGAAAATGCTATGAATAAAAAAGTTGCTTTAAGTGAAGTTGAAATTATTCGTGTTGGAGAAACAATCGCAACACAAACAATTTTGTTTGAAAAATGTTTTATTAGCAGCATTCAACAAGAATTAGAACGTGTTATTGTCAAAATGAATATTACTAAAAAAACAAATACAGTTCTTGGTTTTGATGCTAATGGCATGTCTACCGGACAAGTTGTCAGCTTTGTTGATTATGGCAGCGGCTCTGTTGAAAAATAATACAATACGAACGTACTAAATTAAAAAACCAGGCCTATAGCCTGGTTTTTTTATGCTTTTTTATATTTTATTTTTGATAAAATATTTGACCAAATACCAGCTTTTATGTTCTTATATACTTAATGTGGGCCTGTAGTTCAGTTGGTTAGAACCCTCCGCTCATAACGGAGATGTCGCAGGTTCGAGTCCTGCCGGGCCCACCACATTTTAAAAAGTATTATGCTATCATTTTTTTCTAAATTTAAACTTGTTGGTATTCAACGTAGCAACCCTTTTGCAAAAAGGGCCGCTCAAGTTTATCATAGTGTGAGTGTCAGACTGATTACACTGATTATCATCTTTTTTATCAGTGTGTCCTATATTTATGATAAATATCAAAATACGTCTTTAAGCACAACTACATCTACAATTGCCAGCTATATAACGGAAATATTTTATCTACCAATTCATTGGGTAGAAAAACAAATAGAGCACTATAGCTTGTATACAAATTTAGTACACGAAAATGCAGCACTAAAAGGCAAACTTGATAGCTTAAAAGCTGAAAATCTATCACTGCGCTTGCAAATATCGGATTTATTTTCCCTAAAAACTGTATTAGAGAACATCGATACAACGACAGATACAAAATATCCAGCGCGTGTTTTAGGCTCCATATTGAACTTCCCACAAGCAACACTATTTGCTGTCACCGAAAACAATTTGGCGGATCCTATCAATCGTATTGCCCGTCATCCAGATGGTCTGGTAGGACGTGTAATAGAGAGTTTAGCCAACAATCGTGTGCGCATTTTACTGCTAACAGACCATAATTCCCGCATTCCAGTCAGGCACCACAATACAGGGAAACAAGCTATTCTTGCAGGACAAGGTACAGAGCAACTGAAGGTTATATATATTGAATCTTTAAAAAATGAAAGTCACGAAGACTGGAAAACGGGCGATATTTTTGTAACATCTGGCATAGAACAAATATGTCCTCCCAATATTCCTGTTGCTGAGCTTGTGATAGCGCAAGATGGGGAATTAATGGCAAAACCTCTCGTAGATTTTCACCAGCTCCGCTTTATTGTGCTACAGTAAGCTTATGAACCCCAATTCGGGATTAACGATTTATAAAGAAATAAGTGATACCTTAAAGGTACGGCAATAAAAGCCTAGAGGGGTGGACGATGCTGCGTGGTGTTCCGGGTGGACCCCATCAGAAACTAATTATGTCAAAAATAGCATCTCAAAATAGTGTTTCGGATAAATCAGCTTTAGCTATTAACAATAATTTTTTAATCCAGAATTGGGGTTTTAAAGTCTTACATAAGCAAGCTGCAACAAAAAGAATAAAAAAAAGTGAGGGCAGTGAACCAAACATTCATTGAAAAAGTAATATGTACTTAATACACAATCACTACCCAAACTCAATTATATTAAAACGTAAATAAACAGCATAACCGTGCGCATTATATTAATAATATCTGTATGTTTTAGTATTTTATTCATTTGCTTAAGTGCTGTTTTTATAGAACGTACAGTCATATGAACCTTAGATTCTTGTAGCCCTGTTATGAAATCTAGTATGGCTAAAGGCTTTTGTTGGTCAAATTTGAAATAGTCTTCTAATCTATCCCAAAAATTTTCTAACTCTGCTGATTGATAAGGGTCGATGGTTTGTCCTTTTGTTCTTAATAGTTTGTGTGTGGAGGATTCATGTAAGGTATTTTGGATTGATTTTGATCGTAAAACACGCCTTCGTATTTGATAGTATAACTTGCCTGCAAGAAAATCTGTTCGTGTAATTTGTTTTGTGTCATAAAGTGTTTGAAGCGTCATCATTTTTTTATTCCTTCTACCAAGATAAATTTTTAACCTTAAAAGGTACGTCTGCATTTTCTACGCGAATTCTGTTTGCAACGAGCAGTATTTGAGAAGACACAACCGTTTTATTATTTAAACTATATAAAGCTTCTCCATCGTTATTCGCTTTATGCAACATATTCACCTTAATATTTTGTTGCGATAAAAAGTATAATACATCTTTGAAATCAACCCATTTTTCACGTGTTTCTAGTGCGAAAAACCGCTTAATAAAAATTGTTTTTTGACTTTGTTTAATGGGGGGCGTTCCAAGTGTGTTATCTAAAAAATGTTTATAGTCTCTTCTTATTGTTTGTGGCGGGCGATATTGCAGTAAGTTAAATCTTGTAATGGCTTTACTCAGTGCTGTTTGGGAACGTCCTAAATGCTCTGCTATTTTTTTAATTGGCAGGCCTTGTGTGTAGTAGTCTTTTAAACGTTGTATTTCGGTTTGCTTCCATGTTGTCATAAAAATTATCCCTATGAATTAATCGCATATTTATTATGCGTTTTTCTCATGTCTAGATATTTGCATAATAAAAACCCTCAGTCAAATACAATATCTCCCATAAAAATTTATTAAAATTTTATTAATATAAGTATGATCGTTGTAATCTAGAATAGGTACGATAACTTCACATAGTTTTAAGGGTATAGAAATGCTATGCTTTTAAAAAATACTAAAATAAAGAATGTTTAAAAATGAAGTTTCAAAATGAATGGCCAGCATATGGCGCACATGATCAGCTAAATAATTATATTAAAGGCTTATTTCAAACCTTGCCAGTGTTTACATCGCTTCAAGATGATGCATCTGTCCTTAATGTATATGCAGGTATTCAAACATTTAAAATTTATAGCGATGTTTTGATATTTGGTATTGGTGGATCCAGTCTTGGTGGTCAAGCTTTGTATGCATTAAAAAATGCAGGCAAACCAACATTACACTTTGTTGATAATATTGATCCTGCAGCTTTTTTGTATCAACTAAATATCTTAGATTTAAAAAATACAGCCATTATTTGCATTTCAAAATCTGGCAATACGGCAGAGCCCTTAATGCAGTTGCTATTAACGGTTCAGCAATATGAAAAACAAAATATTGACTGGCAAAAGCAATGCGCTGTTTTAACAGAACCGACAGATAATGCCCTGCGTTTATTTGCCAAAAAGCATCGTTTGCTAGCATTTGATCACCCAACAGATATTGGTGGGCGCTATAACGTGTTTACATCGGTTGGCGCTATTATTGCAGGTCTTTGTGATTTTGGTTTTTCTAAGTTTCGGCAAGGTGCGCGCGATTTGATAGAAAAATCGGATTTAACAGATTTGTTGCAAGGCGCTATGCACACAGCACACATTCACAAAGAACAGAGTATTAATCAATCTGTTATGATGGTCTATAGTCAGTATCTAGAATTATTTTCTGAATGGTTCTGCCAATTATGGGGGGAGAGTTTAGGAAAGCAGCATAATAATAAACGACTTGGCTTAACACCTGTGCGGGCACTTGGTGCTGTGGATCAACATTCCCAACTGCAGCTTTATTTGGATGGACCCCGTGATAAATTTATTACGTTTATTACTGTTGATAGCCACAAAGAAACAGATTTAGTGCCAGCAACAGGTATAGACCATAAATCATTTAAAACCCTGGAAGGTAAAACAATGGGGGCACTGTTTAAGGCAGAGGAACAAGGAACGTTTGATACATTGAAATCAAATGGCTGCTTGCTTAGAAAAATATCACTAGCGCAGCTTAATGAATATGAGATGGGGGAATTAATGGCATTTTATATGATAGAGACAATGGCAACGGCGTATTTATTAGGCGTGGACCCCTTTGATCAGCCTGCGGTTGAAGAGAGTAAAATTCGTGCTATGGCCTATTTAGAAAACGGAAAATAACGATCAAAGAGCTCAATAATGTCACTATTGTGAAATTTAGAGAAGCGTTTTATATTAGGTATAAATTCTTAAGAAAGTCGTATATATGTTAAAAAAATCAAAAAATCAATTATTAATAGGGCTATTAAGTATATTGGTTCTTGGTTTGGTCTATTTAAACATAACCAGTAAACCAAGCTTAGAACAGTCATTGCAAGTTATTTTAAATCATCAAACAAACTGGCGCCAACAAGTTTATGATACTGGCAAAACGACGCCTCCACTTTATATAGGGTTGTTTAAAGCAAGGCCAACAGGCGCAACAGCAACAATTGTATGGCATGATCGTCAAAAAAAAGAAAAACCTCATGTTCTGATTACGCGGCAAATGCGTAAGGATACCGATGGCACAATAAAAGAGTTTTTTGAAAACCCAGCAGGTTTTTATAATGGTACTTATGATGAAACACATATTCCGCATATGGTCACAGAAAGCATGGAGCGTAAAATAGAAAAGCTGGGTGGTGATGCATATAAAAACAGAAAACATTTTTATGAACAAGCACTAAACGAACATAAGGAGACCGCAAAAAACCCTCATTATACACTTGATAGCGATTTACTCAGCACTGCTTTGCGGGAAACTTTAGAAGAAACAGGTGTTGATTTATTACCATTATTGGCTGATCCAAATACAAAAATTATAGATCTTGAACCGTTAGATACACAAGTTGCATATGTACGTAATGTCTTGATACATATTACATCAGATGAAAGACCTGTTACAAAACTTGAAGGTGATGAAGTGTTGTGGGCAGGATGGGCTTCAATTAATGATTTTAGTGACGATGGTTTAAGTGTTAGCATTGATGGAAAACAATATCATTTCAAACCGTCACAATGGCTAAAAGACCGTTTTATGAAAGTGATTCAATCTCTTAAACAAGACAAATAGATCCTTTATTTAAGGTAATAAATATTATCCTGCATGGTTTGACAAAAATATATGTAAAATGTAAGTATATAATATGTTATAAAGGATTTATTTACTGAAGGGGCACCCGTTGAGATTTAAGCATAGTAATATTATTACCGGATTTGTTTTCATGAGCTGTGCACTATTTATCGTAACGCATAGCTATTATTCATCGCTTCAAACAAATACGCTCAATTGTTTTTCAGGAGCTGAAGCAGGTAATGATGATTGTGGTGACATCGACTATAAAGATGAACCAACGAGTATGCAACCATTGGTTGTCACATTTCAAAGGGGCGATTCACTCAATCGTCTTTTATGCGAAAATCGTGTATCTGAAAAGGACGCAGATAGAATTATTAAGGCTATTAAGCAAAAATTTGGTAATTTAACCTTTCAAGTTGGACAAGAACTTGTTTTAGAATTTACAGGTACCATTAATGATATCAGTCTAAGTAAGCTCAGCTTTAACCATTTAACGGACGCTGAAATTGTTATTACAGCACAAGAAAATAAACAATATTTGGTAGAAAAAAAACCATTTTTGCTGCAAAAAGATGTTCGATTTTTGTCAAATAAATTAGATTCTAGTTTCAGTGCATCGGCCAAAGAAAATGGCGTTCCCAATAAAATTATTCGAACAGCTGCGCTGAACCTGGGCAATGTTGTGAATGTTAGAAACAAAAATAGTCATGACGATCATTTTAAGTTTTTATATGAAGTGTATTGCGATAAAAACGGTAAGGTCGTTAAATCTGGAAATATTTTATACTTATCTATTCAGGTGAAGAACAAAGAGCATTGTTTATATGGTTTTGCTAAAGATGGAAAAAACACAGAATATTATAATCATAAAGGTGAATGCACCTCTATTAGAAGTTCATTAGTACGTCCCCTTGATGGGCGCATTCCTATTACATCTCCATTTAGTTTGACGGGAAGATGGCATCCTATCGCGGGATATAAGCGTGCCCATAAAGGTGTTGATTATGGGGCGCGTACAGGTACACCTGTTTTAGCGGCTGGTGATGGCGTTATAATACAGGCAGGGTATTCTGGTGGTTATGGTAATACAATTACGATCATGCATAATAGCGGTTATAAAACAGTTTATGCACACCTTAGTAAAATAAAAGTTAAACGTGGACAATATGTAAAACAACGTCAATATATTGGCAATGTTGGCTCTACTGGGCTCTCTACAGGTGCACATTTACATTATGAAGTGCTTATTAATAATAGGCATGTAAACCCATTGTCTGTTACAAGAATGCCTAATTTTGCCTTAAAAGGAAGCGATCTTAATAAATTTAAGCAAAATATTACAAAGATAAACATGGACGTCAAAAAGAAAGACATACCAACAGTATATATAAGCGAAGGCAAACTCTAGCCTTTTTGATGGGTATTGGTTAATATGTTCTATGTGTTCCATATCAATAGGTAAGTCGTTTATGCCGATTTCAAAAGATCTTATTCAAGCTACAAAATCATGGCCTTTTGAAGAGGCACGCAAAATTTTGCATCACGTAAAAAGTGTGAAGCCAGAAAAAGGATATATTTTACTTGAAACAGGTTATGGGCCTTCTGGTTTACCGCATATAGGTACATTTGGCGAGGTCGCTAGAACCTGCATGGTGCGTCATGCCTTGAAAGAAATGACAGACATTCCAATACGTTTGTTTTCTTTCTCTGACGATATGGATGGTTTTCGAAAAATTCCAACAAATCTGCCCAATCAAGATATGTTAGCGCAGCATATTGGAAAACCTTTAACCATGGTTCCAGATCCTTACGGAGAATGTGAAAGTTTAGGCCACTATAACAATGCAATGCTGCGCCGTTTTTTAGATTCTTTTAATTTTGATTATGAATTTCAAAGTTCCTCAGAATGGTATAAATCAGGTAAGTTTGATGATGCCTTAAAATCAATTATGCATCATTATGATGCTATTATGGATGTTATTTTGCCAACGCTTGGCCCTGATCGCCGCGCAACGTATAGTCCATTTTTACCCATTTGCCCAACAACAGGCGTTGTTTTACAAGTCCCTGTTTTAGAGCGTAAATTAGACGATCACACAATCATTTATAAGGATCCAAAAACAGAGAAATTGGTTGAACTCCCTATCACAGGAGGCAACGTAAAGTTGCAATGGAAGGTCGATTGGGGTATGCGCTGGGCAGCCTTTAATGTTGACTATGAAATGTCTGGAAAAGATTTGATTGATTCCGTTAAATTATCAAGCCAAGTTTGTAAAATTTTGGGGGAAAATCCACCACTTAATTTAAGTTACGAACACTTCCTAGACGAAGAAGGGCAAAAAATTTCTAAATCAAAAGGGAATGGATTAACGATTGACGAATGGTTAAAATATGCACCAACAGAAAGCTTAAGTTATTACATGTATCAAACACCAAAGCGTGCAAAACGCTTGTTTTTTGATGTCATCCCTAAAAATGTTGATGAATATTTAGCGCAGCTTTCAAAGTACACAGAACAAGATGAAGCAGCAAAAATTGAAAACCCAGTTTGGCATATTCATAATGGCAAACCATCATCACCTGAAAGTGGATTAAGCTTTGGTATTTTGTTAAATCTTGCCTCTGTCTGTAATACAGAAGATAAATCTGTTTTATGGAGTTTTGTTGAAAGATATATTAAAGGTGCAACACCTGAAGCGATGCCATTTTTAGATAAGCTTATTATTCATGCGGTCGCCTATTATCAAGACTTTATTAAACCAAAAAAACAATTTAAGACGCCAACTGAAATGGATATAAAGGCGATGAAGCAATTGAAAGATGGGTTAATTGCACTACCAGAAAATGCGGATAGTGACGCGATACAATTTATTGTCTTTGAAGTTGGTAAGCAATATCCCTATGACAGTTTGCGCGATTGGTTTAAAAGCTTGTATGAAGTATTGTTAGGGCAAACTGAAGGCCCACGTATGGGGTCTTTCATTGCGCTATATGGCGTGAAAAATATGATCACCCTTATGGAAGAAAAAGGATTGTAAATTAAACAATGTTAAGAAAGAAGGCACAAAAGCAGTTAGCCCCGCACTAACTGCAGCATTCTTTCCACATGTTTAATGGGGGTTTCAGGTTTAATACCGTGACCCAAATTAAAAATATGGGGGTGGTTTTTTGTGGCAGATAAAATAGTATTTACAGCAGTATCTAACGCTTCTCCCCCTTCTATTAATATGTCCGGATCTAAATTCCCTTGCGAAGGTCTATTAAGGTTATTTGCCACACTTATGTTGGCGTATTGATCATAACCCAGAACAAGCGGCCCATTTACGCGTTCTGAAATATTATTGTATAAATGGCTTACTTCCTTGCCGTAATAAATCACAGGCGTACGGGGATGCACATTCCAAAACAGCTTTAAAATTTTTATAAGCGGGGTTATTAAATTGTTTTCCTGTTCATCTGTTTT
>DPKF01000035.1 GCA_003542655.1 Holosporales bacterium | reverse complement strand
CCAGCTCCCAGAACGGCTATGGCATCGCCCGAAGCTATTGAATCGTCAGCCACTTTCACTATTTTCCGGGCCAGCATAGTGATAGTCCAGAACAAAAACAAAATAGTGAAACTGCTCGATAAGGCCGACATAACATTGATCATCAGTGCAACCTTGCTCAGGTCGCCAAAGGCAAACAGGCTAAAGAACCTTCCCATCATCTGAAACAATGGCGCACCAGGCGGATGACCAACCTGAAGTTTGTAGGCTGTGGATATATACTCACCACAATCCCACCAACTGGCTGTGGGTTCGAGTGTTAAAAAATACACAATGGTGGCAATCAGGAATACTACCCAGCCAACCAGGTTGTTCAGTTTCTTAAAATTCATTGTTTATGAAGGTTTTGTGTAAATGGTTATTCGAAGCGAAAATACGCATTCAAGGCAAAAATACGGTTAATAATCAGATCGCTTTAAGTTTTTTTAACAGAGTCTTGGACCCGTCAACGAATTTTACTTAATAATTGATTGCCTAAGTAATAAATGATTTTATTAATTTCAACAATACTCATATAATCGTCGGTTTTTTCTTTATGTGTATAGTTAAACCGCAACTATAGGCAGATACTTAGATTTAAGGTTTGATTTGGGGGATTTGGATGATTTAGTTTGAATTGTGGCTGAATGAGAGTTACGTATAGACGCAACGGATGGGATACTGAAAAATATTTTTAATAATTTTCTTGCTTATTTGGAGGATTTCATAACTTTACAGCATCGATCCTTTAATGACTTTTATTAAAAATAATAAATATGATTAACTTAAAATTCATAAACATGGAAAAGAGAACCTCAATTCAAATCATTATTCTTTTTCTTACAACTATTGTATTACTGAGTTGTAGCAATTATGGTGAAAAGCAAAAGTTAGTGCAAGAACATAATGACTTTTATAGATCTAATGAAAATTTGAGAAGTTTAGAGGCTGATCTGATGTCAAAAATGATAACCATCTCACTTGAAGATTATGATGAGCGAAATACAGTATTAAGTTTTGATATATACAATCATTCTTCAGTTGGAATTAAAAATCTAACAGGCTTTATATTAATTTCTAATAAATTAAATGACCCTGTCTGTGATTTTACCGTAGAAATTGATATCCCAATTCCTCCAAAAACCTCCAAACTAGTTTCATTCTATTACGATTGTTATGCATATAGATATGAGTTGAGTGAGTTACGCTGTAAATGGAGAACTGATAAAATTATTTTTGAAGACGACTTTGAAACTACCAGGAACAAGGTTTTCTTAATTCCCACCTCTATGATTAATGAAGATGATATTAAAGAATTATCAATCAAGGACATTCAATGGAATTTAGATTGGTTAATAGAAGCAAATACTGAAATAAGAGCACGATACAAGAAGTATTATAATTACTGATTCTTAGCTTGCATGTAGAAAAACAGCAGAGATATGGCGATTAGATTAATAAGATTTGTAACTGAACTTGACCATTTTATTGATGACATTGAGAATGGATTTAGATCAAATGAACATCCAGCGAAGTTTAAATGCTCCCCGACACATAAATATAATATGTGAAGTACTTGGTAAAAAGCAAAAGGATGAAAAAAACATAAAATTTACCAAGGATCTGTTTGACCGATGAATTAATCTTAACCGAAGAAGATGAAAGTAAAATAATTGAATTAAAAAAACGAGATAAATGATACAACCAAACTAACAACGAATCCTAAAGCATAAAGCGTTTCTAGTGGTATGCAAGTATTTCCTCATCAATCAAGTTTCATATCATGAGAGATAGACGCATCTCCACAATCCAGCACGATTCATACCCGCGACTGATGTGCAATAAGATAAATGATAGATATGGCTCTGTAAAATGATTGAAAAAGAAAATAATATATATTTTGTCGAGAATATTATTCCTCATTATGAGGAAAATGTTAAAGAAGCATACAAATTTACCGTTGTATTATTAAATGCGTCTGAAAAATACAATTTACTAAATATAGAGAATGATTACGACTTTCTGCTTTTTGAAACAACTAAAGATAGGATTGAAAATACTTCTGAGGGTAACTATGTAAAATTTCTTTCCAATGAATTAACCAATGCAAATAACACTCCTATTGCAAGACGAAATCTTATTTACAATAACTTTTATAGGGGTAGGCTACTGAAAAATCAAAAGGAACATGTTAGTGATTTTGGATTTAAAAGAAACATAGAAATCTTTTCATACCATATTAATGTTGGTCATGGCAATTGCAGTCTTATTGTTGTTAAGAATAAAACTACGGTGAAAATATGGATGATTGATTGTTCAGATTTTGATTATAAAAACAGAAAATATTATAATTGCAACATTAACACTTGCTTGAATTATATTTCACAAAAGTTTAGACTAAAAAGATTACAAATAGATAAATTTTTTCTCACACATCCTCATTTTGACCATTATTCTGGAATAGAACGACTTATTAATCTTGGTATAATAAATAACCATACTGAATTTTATTTGAACTTACACTATTGTATGCCAAGTAAAATATACAACCATTTGTTGAGAAATATTAATATTTTAAAACCAACTATAATTGAACCAATATCAACATTTAGCACAAATAATATTGAGATTTGGCATCCACATTTCACAACTATAAGAACTTTTACCTCTAAATATGCCACATGTAATTATCAGGTTGAGCAAAGACCTAACAATTCTTCCGTTGTTTATTGTTTAAATTTTGGGGAAAAGTCGATTCTTTTTCCTGGAGACTTGGAAACAGAAAAATGGGACACAATAACCCATTGTCCCCCAAACCTGAAAGCGTGTGATTATTTTGTAATATCCCATCATGGTAGTTTAAATGGACATATTAGAAACCATTGCCCTGTTAAAAGGTCAATATCAAATTTATCACACTGTGTTAAACAAGATTCAACACAAATACTTATGGGAAGAGATGGAGCATATCAAGGGATTTATTCAAAACAGGTTTTAAATGACTTTAATAATATTGTGTATTCAGAAAAAGACCCTAATTCAATAGGATGCCAGTATATAGAAATAGACTGGCAAACAAATCAAACCACATGGAGATAAGTCACATTTGACTAAAAGCACCTTCCAGCAAGCAGGGAATAAGTGTTTCGTTTATCAGGAAAAGTATACCCCAATTGTAAATAAACAGATATGCAAACTTTAGTTAATATAAAAAGACACTACGGCTCCCTACTTTTAAAAACTCGAAGCCTACATTTATTTCTTTTGGCAAAATTCACCTATCTTTGAATCATTCATCCGCCTTGGTTCAAATAGGCGTTCCTCTTGTCAAAGAAAAAAATATAATCAATCATCAATAAAACGTCTGCATGCTTTCATAACATCTGCACTTGTTAAATACTGATCGCAGCAATACACCCCCTTGCTGAAATGCTCACTGCATATGCTCACCTTGCGTTTGGCGATACGTTGGATATTGATTAGATGACGTGCCGAAATATTGTCAGTGGTAATGTTTTTTCCACCAGTGCCACAAGCCAATGTCATAGAAGGTTGCAATGCATTGAACGTGCCTCCCAAAGCACCCTGGGAAGAAGGCTGGTTGACAATGATACGACCAGCATTCATCGTTTCGGCAAAATGCCTGATTTTATCTTCATCGTTCGAGAAAATGCTGGCTGTGTGTCCCAAACCGCCATAGCGATTTATTTCGCGGCAGCGCGCAATGCCCTGCTCAAAATTGTCAACCACATAATAAGCCAGAATGGGCGCCAGAATCTCGAATGATAAGGGCGAATCTGCCCCAACTTTTTCCAGGGGAGCAATCAGTACTGTGGTATCTTCGGGCACATCAAATCCGGCCATTTGAGCAATCTCAGAGGCTGGTTTCCCAATCACACCGGCATTCATCACGCTCTGCGACATATTGAACGCGATGGGTTCCAGTTTTGCAATCTCCTCAGGGCTCATAAAGTATGCTCCCCGTTTCTTAAATTCCACTTCAACGGCATCAGCATTGTACCTTGACACCACCACAGCCTGCTCGCTGGCACAAATGGTGCCATAATCAAATGTTTTTGAATGCAGTATCTGATCAACAGCAAAGGCAACATCTGCTGTTTTACCAATATAAACCGGCACATTTCCCGGACCTATGCCAATGGTCGGATTACCCGAGCTATAGGCAGCCTTTACAAGTCCGACTGAGCCGGTGGCAAGGATTAGTGCCGTTTTTTTATGCGCCATAAAAGTGATGACTTCATCCTTATTCACCCTTTTCAACCATTGAATGCAATTTTCAGGGGCTCCGGCTTCCATGGCAGCTTCGTAGCAGATACGTGCAGCTTCGATGCTGCATTTCCTTGCTGCGCCATGCGGACTAATTATCAACGGATTGCGCGTCTTAAGGCTGATGAGTATCTTGAAAAGTACCGTGCTGGTGGGATTGGTGATGGGCGTAATGGCAAAAACCGGTCCAAGCGGACGGGCAATCTCGGTGATCCCGGTATTGGGGTCATCAGAAATAATACCTACTGCCTTAAAATCACGAATGTCCTCATACACATGCTTGGTAGCAATGATATTTTTAATCACTTTATCTGCCACCTTTCCAATTCCGGTTTCCTGATAAGCCAACTCTGCCAGCATAAAACGGTTGTCGAAGGCTGTTTCAAATACCTTTTTTACAATGCGATCCGTCGTTTGGCGATCGTAAGCCGCGAAAACCTCTGCTGCCTTTGAGGCATTGTCCATAACCGAGTTGATATAGTCGTGATTGATTGGGATAGTTTGCATCTGAAAGCTGTTTTTGTAAATATTTTATCTTCTTGTTGAACACAAAAATCATCATAGTATCAATCATTCAATGGTGCTGTATGATTACCGCTTAGGCATCAATGATTGTTGAAGGGGGTAAAAATAGAAAAACTATTTGCATACTATGATGTACTGAATGAGGATTTGCAGAAATGGGTCTCAAGAGTCTGTACAAGAAATCGAATGTTGAAAACTCCATAATAACCTGATAATGTTCGTTCAACACCGGACCTTATATACCTGCTCATATTGTATGCCTGGAAAAACAAATTTCAACAAGAAAAGCCTTCAGTATAAACTTGATGAATAGCTTGTGTTAAACCATGTGTGTTTGAATCTATTACTAATCGTAAAGCAGCATACCTCGCAATAATTCGTTTTCCTTCAATTCAATTCGACTGGTTTTTAATCATGAATTGTTCGTTTTCTGTTTTTACGTCATTTTGTGACAATTTGCGACCCAGGACTATTTTTTCTACCAACACAATGAAGCGCAAAAGCTATTACATATTCAGGATTAGCTTAAAAATATCTTGTTTTGTCCTTGTTTTCAAAAAAAAAGTTCTATTTTTGCAGCC
>DPKF01000091.1 GCA_003542655.1 Holosporales bacterium | reverse complement strand
CATGGATTTCCCGCATCTGCTGCAGCAATACCAGGCACAAAGACTTGAATTTTATCAGCACCATTGGCTTCTGGAATATTTAATTCTTGATTATTTTTTGCATACCATAAACCTTTATGCACTATATAATAGGCACCAGTACCAGCACCTTTAGAATATCCTGGGCTTGACTGCTCTGACGTCATCAACATTTTATTAGCAACAATATGCCCTTTTGTTTTTGCATCGTTAAGGGGCAACCATGCGCCACCTTTACTAATATGAACCAAACGCGCATCATCGCCTTTAAGATCAACACTACGCACACCACCAACAGTCATATTACAGTTTGTGCCATCAACTGAACCAAAACGTACATAATTTTTCTTATTGGGCTCGTAAAAGAATTTTGCTAAACAAACTTGTTTGCCTTCTGGGTCTTTTAAAATATCAAGACCATTTTCTGAACCCAATTTAATAAGCTTCATATCAGAACTATAAGCTTCACCAAACCATGGATTTGGTGAAGCAGCAGCATACAAATTGTTTCCTGTGGAAACCACAAATGTACATACAGCTAAAACTGTATTTTTTATCATTTTATAATTTTTCATAATACTGGCTCCCACCGACTATTTTGCCAAAACAAGAATTTGAGGATGACTTAAAGGATATATACCATTCGGCAATACACACACATGTTGTGTTCCTTGACGCCGAACAGCTGCCCCTAGTAAAATTGGCTTGTTGGATTGTTGATCTTTCTGAGCACAAACACCTGTCACAGGATTCGTGTAATCTGCGGTCGGGATACCTTTAGTGCCTGTCACCCATTCATCTGGATTGATAGAACTGCCCGCACGCCATTCAAATGGTGCATTTGATACTGGAATTTTAAAGGTGTCTACAGCTGTAATTTGACCAGTATTTGGATCCAGTATGTTACATTGTGCTGGTTTGCCATGTTCAGCAGGCTTTACAAAACCTGTTCTTGGAATACTATTCACTTCACCAAAACAAGCAACACGCTGTCCATCATTCAAAACAAATGCTGAGGAATCGTCTAATGCTTTTTGCGCCCCCTCTAAAGAAGCGTGGGCTATTACGCCTTTAACAACTGGTGATGGCAATATCGCTTGAGGCGCTGTATTCACAGCTGGTTGCAGTGCACCCGCCATTGGAGCAGGAATACCTGCCATCTGTACATTTGCAGGAGGTTGTTGAATTGCCCCTGCCATTGGAGCAGGAAGTCCCGCCATATTGACTTGTGCGGTAGGTTGCAGTGCACCCGCCATTGCGCCGGGTATATTAGGCAAAAAAACACCTACACCTGCTTGAACAGGTTGTGTTGTTATAACTCCAGCTTCAGTTTGTGTCACGATTCCATAAAAAAATACAGACGCTACTATATAATATCTTTTCATAATTCAACCTTTTACGCAATCGCGTTCATAGTTTTCACTTAATTTCATGATATCAAGAAAAAGTTAACACTTAGTTAAAATTGAAATAATATATAAAAAAATACGTACTTACCTTAACCCCAAAGGAAAAGCACGTGTTTTTACGTACATTTGTGATTTTTATTTATGCCTGAGCCGATTTTATCAACTGTATAAAAATTTGTTCATCATAGTGTGAACATATAAATTCTGGGTGCCACTGCACGCCTATACAAAAGGGGTGATTCGCGTCTTCAATACCCTCTATAAGGCCATCATTCGTTGATATTGCATTAACAACTAAACGACCGGCATCTTTAACACCTTGTCTATGCACCGTATTAACACCAACAGACTCTGCAGGTTTTCCTATTAAAGACCATAATTTTGTACCAACTTGATAATCAACAGTATGGGCCGGGTTGCTATAAGGCTGTTTTTGGTCATGCGTATCAAAACAATTTTCATCATTCAAACACTGGTATAATTTCCCACCATATAACACAGCTAAAAGCTGCATACCACCACAAATGCCAAGAAGTGGTTTTTTATTCTCAATAAATTTTTCGGCAATAGCCTTTTCAAAGGCAGATCTTTTAAGATTGGGTCTAAAATTTTTATGTGGCTTTTCGCCGTAATATTCTGGTGGCACGTCTAATCCACCACCTGATATAATAAGACCGTCTAGCATATCAGCATATTCATCAACAATTTCTACGTGATGAGATAACAAAACGGGTATGCCGCCACATTGCACAACCGCATTAACCACGTGGCTGCGCATTGCGTACCAATAATACGCAGAATAATCACGACCTGCTTCATTTAATTCGGGGTTAAAACTATCAATTGTAATGCCAATTTTTGGTTTCATCATTTTTCTTCCTAAGTATTTTGTATAATAAAGGTTTGATATAAAGCAACTGACGTTGCTGTTGATACGTTTAAAGTTGAAAAATTTGCCGTTGGTAACTTGAGATGAAAATCACATTTTTCTTCTGTTAGGCGGCGAAGACCATCGCCTTCACTACCCATCACAATAGCAATTTTCCCCTTAAGATCTGCTTTATGAAGATATTCTTTCGCTTCTTCAGAAAAACCAACTGTCCAAAAACCCATACTTTGTAAATCTTTCATGTTTTGGCTTAAATTCCCAACATGAATACGCGGGATAATTTCTAAGGCGCCACTTGCGGTCTTGGCTAATGCCGCAGTCTCTTTTGGGGAATGACGTTCTTGCTCAATAAGGGCTTTTACGCCAAAGGCTGCACATGAACGCAAAATAGCACCAACATTATGTGGATCTGTTACTTGATCTAAAACAACAACAATCTGATTTTCTTCTGTTAAGTTTTTTAAATATGAAATATCTTCATAACCCAAAGGTGTTACTTGAACTGCAATGCCTTGATGAACAGCATCACGGCCCACTAAATTATCTAAATCTTTCTTGCCCATCATATCGATGCGCGTATTTGTTTGCACAAGTTTAGAAACGGCATCCCGTTCATTTTTCTGGGTTACAACAACTTTGTGAATCTGTCTGTTTTTATTCTGAAGTGCCGCGTAACAGGCATGTTTTCCGTAAAGCCAAATCATTGGAACCATTTAAAGTAAAAGTTATAAAAAAGGGAGCCATAAAGCTCCCTCATAGAATACGGTAAATTATACCGTATGTTAAGCAGATTTTGCTTCTAATGCACGTTTTTCTGTAGCAGCTGCAACGCGACCAGATAATGCTTTAACGGCATATACCCAGGCGATGATGACAACAAAAAATGTACCAAAAGCAATTGGGGCGATTGCAACAACATCTTTTGTGACAAATGCCATCAATAACCAACTTTGAACCATAGCACCACCAGCTTTACCAGCACGTCCGCCAATAACGTCAACAGCGGCCTTACCTTTGGTCTTTTCTTCATCAGACAAAGGGATATAAGCCATTTCTTTTGTAGGGTCAAATAGAGTGTACTTAATTGGCTTTGCAATCACTAACACAACAAATCCTAACATCGTTGCAGCAGTATACGCATTTGTTGATAAGAATTGAATGATTGGCTCCATAAGACCTTGTGCCATAATAAAAGCGAAAAGTCCACCACCACCAGCTAGGATAACAAGCGGTGTAATGACTGCAGCAAAATTCCAACTCGTTTTACGAAGAATGTTATTACCAACAAAAAGGCCGAACAAAATAGCAAATAAGCCTTGCGCCATGGAGTAATAACCCATAAGCGCATTATATGCACCAGGATCTCCAGCTGCGTATAATTTTAATTGATGTTTCCATTGAACTTCTACCAAGTTAATCGTCACACCATAAGCCATAATCAATGTGGCAATCAGCAAAAGTTCTTTAGATTGGATAATCATTTTGAAGCTTTCAGCAAGCCCAGGTTTTTCTTTTTTCTTTTTAGGCGCTTTTATTTCTTCAGGATCATAATAGAGTTTATCGTTTAGAACATTTGTGTGCATCCATCTATAGGTATAAACAGCCAATGCACCCATAACAAGTACAGCACCCATAAGTAATTTCAAACTGACTCCCCATGCATCTACACCTTCAGGTACGTATTGTTTAATACTATTAGAACAAAAAACAACAGTGGGTCCTGAAAGCAATAACGCTGCATTCCCAACAACAGCAAACAAACCATAAAAACGTTTGGATTCACGCATACGGACAATTTGGTTTGCAAATTGCCAAAAGCATAAAGCAATCATGGCGCTTCCCCAAATTTCTGACATAATATAGAAAAGAGAATAAACCCAATAAGCATAAATATCAATAAATCCACTTAACGCAGGTGCTGCAGCATGCAGTGCGGCAACAGATTCTACTGAAGGATGAAGAATATCTAAGTTTGGATACATCACAAAACCAAAAAAACCAAAGAAAATTAAAAAAGGTATGATGGTTGCATAAAATACCTTTTCTGTACTCAGAATATTTGTAAGCTTTGCATAAAAAATAACAAATAGCACAGCCATTGGTGTGACGCAATAAGATTTTAAAAAGGTAATAGCGCCTGCACCGGCAGCATTCACAACCAAAGTATCTTTTGTATCTCGTAAAACCGTATAGTTAAACAAAACTGCAAACATAATAAGTGCAAGTGGAGCAAACTTTTTCATTTCATATGAATGAATTGGCCATAACATTGCACGCCAACCAGTAAACTCCGGTGCTTTTGCTTCTGCACCAACTTCTTTAGACATTTTCTATCCTCATAAAAAAAATCCCTAAATTTTTATCATATAGGGGGTTAAAAACAAAACAACCACGCACAAATATTTTTGGCGCAGGCAGTCTCACACTATAGATATACAATAGTATTGAAACTAAAGTCAAGTCGTATGTAGAAACATAATGATAAGGAATAAGATCCTCTTTCGATTTTAATTTGGGGCCAGGTTTGTGACTAACTAGATAATAGATTTCTTGGGGGCTTTTAGCGCAGTGTTTTCAAAAAATATTAATCCAATTATTTTTTGTATGCCGTTAACTTTTTCTTAAATATTGTGCGGTAGGCTTAATTGTAGAGGGCCACTGATTTG
>DPKF01000014.1 GCA_003542655.1 Holosporales bacterium | reverse complement strand
CCTATTTCTTTATAAAAAGTTAACATTGAAAAATAATCCCGAATTAGGGTTTAGATGCTAATTTCCGAAGACACCTGATGCCTTTTCCTAGTTTTGGCACACAAAATATGATATAATGATATTTTTTATTATGCTACGTAAGGCTATGATAATATTTCTAAGTGTGCATAGCATTCTAATGCAGCTTGAATGTCAGGGAAAATATTCTCAACACAATGATCAAGAACAGTTTCATAAATAACTTTTACGCTTTGGTTTAAGCCAATAATGCTTGAATCATGCCCTATTTCCAGATAATCTGACAAAATATGGTTAAATTTCTCTCTCACACTACGTAAAGATGAATCACTGCGTAGACCAAATTCATAGGCTTTTTGCGCCCAATCGCCGTTAAAATTTTGAAGCTTACTTTGAATCATTATTAGCTTTTCGCCATGAGCAAAAATAGTATTTAGTTGATCATTACCATGGTTAATATATCTTAAAGCCGTGAACATGCGTTCAAAAATACCCTGATTACACGAACGCTCATTTTGATTAGTAAATGCATTCTCCGATTCACTAATTAAGCTTTGAATCCAAAATTGAAGGTTTTCGTTACTATTATTCCCTGTATATAAAAAATAGAATACCGCAGTGAGGAGGTCATTCCCTCCTCTTATTTGGCTTACAGAATGTAAAAATGGTTCTATTGTTTGATCATTAGTAACCATAGATTTTAATGTATTTTTAATAAAGCTTCTATTATAATAAATTTTTTGTTTCAGAGAATTTTCACGATTGATCACGGACAAAATAGCACGTGATAACTGCATTGGTTTACCTTCAAACAAAAGACATTGATTATAATAATTATGAATTTGCATTGTATCTTGAAAGAATGGATGATTATGTAGTCTGGAAAATATTAAGTTTTGATATTGGTTCAGCGTATTTAAATCGATTCTATGAAAATGAACGTCATACAAATATATCAATTCAGTCTCCAAAATTTCTGCTGATATATCTTCTCCATCCTGTAGTAGGGTGTGTAACGCTGCATATAAAGAACCCTGTGGAACATACTGAAAGTAATTTGTATACCTTCTTAAAAGATCTGCCAAAGAATGCCAGAGTTCTTTTTTTAATAAATAAAGTATTGACAAAAAAACTTTCATCTGATGTCTAAGACTGGATGCGCGAACAACATCCTTAAAATGATTTAAATATTCTTGATCCAACATGCTAAAATATTTGAACTCGTTATTGAGCCTCCTCAATTCGCTCGGCGTCCTAGAAATAGGCTGTAAAAAATTAAAAACTTCTGATGCAGTATTGAAATATTGAAAAGCAATACTGCTGAGTATGGACGACCCTGTGCCAAAGAGTGCGTGTTCTGCCCTTAATGCTTGTTTAAAAATATGAACGTTCTCTTCAGTTGCCTCAATAGGCCGATTCGAACCTAACTGCATGATTGTTGGAAGCATTTTATAAGTGACTAATCGTGTAATTGGCGGACCAAAGCAAAAATCAGATAGTTTTTGAGTCCAATCGTCAAAATAGTGAATGTCTTTTGCTTGAATAGCTGTGAGTAATTCTAGAAGTCCTAAATTGTAAGGTACATGAATATCATAAAAAAAATTGTGCTGAGGAGGAATAAAAGCAGGCTGAAGGGCGAAAGAGGGCGCTGTTGGTGTAAATTTAACGCCATTTTTAAGTACAAATTGACACATTATTCTTAAAATTTTGTTGTCTGTACTGTTTGCAAAATGCAATATTTTTATTCTATCTATTGGTAGAAAATAAAGAAAAACATCGTTATACTCTAAAAGTGTGTTTGTTTTTACAAAGGAAACGTTTAGTAAACAATCAACAAAATCCTTTTTTTGTGGAAGTGTCATAGCCATCGCATGTTGAAAACATATTGAGTGCAAGGCATTAATATATTGCTTCGGATAGCCATCAATCTCTTGCAATACGTTTTCCACATATTGTGCATCTAAACCTAATCCCCTTAATTGAAGTCCACAATGGAGAAGTGGGTCAACAGTTGATGCAGTCACAACATTACTGCTATGATCCCCCTGCAGAAAACAATCTAGATCAAAAGTTAAAGTAGATTCTGTTGCACTAAGCTGAATGCACGACATTATGAAGCTATATAAAGTAGTCTTTTTTTTCATTGTTTTACTCTTCTAAATACTTGCCAGATTTATCTGATCCAGTATTGTAGGTTGATTATAAATTAATAGCACTTTAACAAAAAAATACGTCTTAGTCAATAAAAAATATTTACAGCTTTTGTAGTAAGTCTGAAAAACGCTTAAACTAAGCCGTTTAAGATCAATAATCAAATTTTCGATTATTCTTGATACCAGCACCTTGCTATAAAGTTACGTGGATATGCGGGTTGTTCATTATCAAGACCCTTTATGGCGTCCCAGTGTGCTATCATGTGGCCATCAAAATACCATCCTTGAATGATGTAGTGCCCATGAAGTAACACAAAATCCATTGCTTTTGTAGCTGTTATCATTTCTTCCGCAGTTGTTCGCTTAATAATGAACTCTATAAGAGCATCTATAACGGTTGATTTAACACCACTATAATTCTTACCGCCTTTGGCATCCGCTGATTTTGATCCAAAATAGACACGTTGTTCATTACCGGGCAGTGCAGATTGCGCAATTCCTATATGTATAAAATCATAGTCGTAATTTTCAACAGCATTTGTATAGCTATTGTTATCAAGTTGAACTAACTTTAAGTTGATACCGATGCGTTCTAAATTTTCTTTAAGCGGCGTGATGAAACGCGCTGCTATTGACGAAGCGTAAATAAATCGAAATTCCAGAGGCTGTTTTGTTTTATGATGCACACGAATGTTATGACTATTAATTTCGTCATAACCGGCATGCACTAAAAGTTCTTGTGCTTTTTTTAGACCGTCACGCATTTCATTATTGTTTGCGTAAAATTCTTGC
>DPKF01000077.1 GCA_003542655.1 Holosporales bacterium | reverse complement strand
ACCTTGACCAACCATATCTGAACCAGCCATTTCAGCAGCAGCATCAGGGTCTTGCCCCGCTTTTATTGCAGCAGCTCTTGCCATTGCTGCACGTTTTTCCGGATCTGATATAGCGCCTACTGCAGCATTTTTACCAGCACTAAACGCACCACCAATATCCCCTTTTACTAAGGCTTTTGCCCCATCAGAATTTAAAAGTGATCCTGCCATCTCAGAGTGTGCGGATGCATCTGCTATGCCTGAGTTTGCACCGGCACCAACGCCAGCTTTCAATGAATCTGCAACACCTTTTCCACTCATTAATCCTGAAAAAAGAGCCATTCCTCCGGCCATAGCTGCTTTTGTTCCGGCTGCTTTTGCCTTTGCTTTTGTCTCATCACTGACTTTACCAGATAGTTCTTTCAGCTTATCTTTTGCTTGATCTTTCTTAGATTTTTTCTCTTGCTTAGCCTTCTTTTCTTTCTTAACCTTAGGTTTCTTTTCTTTCTTAGCTTTTTTCTCTTTCTTAGCCTTAGGTTTCTTTTCTTTCTTTGCCTTCTTTTCTTTCTTTGGCTTCTTAGCTTTTTTCTCTTTCTTAACCTTAGGTTTCTTTTCTTTTTTAGCTTTCTTTGGCTTCTTAGCAATTAAGTGTATTTCCGCACCCGTTGCAAAAGCCATAGCCTGGGCAACATAGCTTCCTAAAAAAGCAAAGCATAATAACACAAGATATAATTTTTTACAGATTGTTTTGATCATTTTTAAGTATCCTACTTAAGCATATATGTATAGAATACTGTCCAAAGATTAAAAAATTCTTAATAAATTCTGCTTTTTTTACAAAAAGAGTAATTCACGTCATAATAAATATAGTTTTTATATTCTTGTGTTTATATGCGTCGATTCAGAAAAAGTAAAATCATTGCAACACTAGGGCCACAGACATCTTCAAAAGAAAAAATAGAAGAGCTTTTCCTAGGTGGTGCAGATGTGTTTAGATTAAATTTTTCACATGGCACCCATGAGGACCATAAAAAAAACATACTATATATTCGTGAAGTAGAAGAACGATATCGGCGACCAATAGCAATTATGGTAGACCTTCAGGGGCCAAAGCTACGTATTGGTATGTTTGACCATGGGAGTATTTTTTTAAAAGAAGGTGATTCATTTTGTATTGACACGCAAAAAGCACCTGGATCAAAAGATCGTATATATATTTCAAATACTGAAATATTTAAAGTGGTTAAAAATGGTGGTCATATTTTATTAGATGATGGGAAAATTATTCTTAAAATTACTGAATGTGGAACAGACTTTATTATAACAAAAGTAATACAGGGCGGAAAATTATCCAGTAAAAAGGGTGTTAATTTACCTGATTGTAAAATTGCTATTTCAGCGTTAACTGAAAAAGATAAACAAGATTTAGATTTTTGTTTAACGCTTGATATAGACTGGGTAGCTTTATCGTTTGTACAGCATGCGCAAGATATTATCGATATTAAGGCGCTTATAAAAGGTAGGGCAAAGGTAATTGCAAAAATTGAAAAACCCCAAGCTTTGGAAAATATTAATGATATTATTTTTCATAGCGATGCCATTATGTTAGCACGCGGCGACTTGGGTGTTGAGGTATCGTTAGAAGCTGTTCCTGTTATTCAAAAAAAGATTCTACAAAAATGCAAACAACAGGGGCGCCCTGTTATTATTGCAACACAAATGTTAGAATCCATGATATATCAAGCGTCCCCAACACGCGCTGAAGCATCTGATGTTGCAACGGCTATTTATGATGGTGCAGATGCTGTTATGTTATCTGCTGAAACAGCTACAGGAGACTATCCCGTTCAAGCTGTTAAAATGATGGATAAAATCATTAAAACTGTTGAACACGACTTAACTGATAATATGCAGGTGCATGCAGCACTATCTTCTTTAGACCTAGAACTGGGAAAAGATGCAATGATGAATGCAACAAAAAATGTTGCCTCAACTCTTAAAGCATCAGTTATTGTTTCCTTTACAATGTGCGGCGGTTCAATTTTACGTTTAGCAAGACAACGCCCGTTTTCGCCCATTATAGCGCTTTCAACCGAACAAAAAACTTGCAGAATGCTTACACTTGTTTGGGGTGTGCATGCTATTATCATGCATTCTAAAGTTTTTAGCTTTCAACAAATGTATGACACAGCTTTCGATGCTGCCTATCAAGAAAACTTTGCAAAAAATGGCGATTCTATTGTTATTTCTGCCGGCGTTCCATTTGGGATAACAGAATCCAGCAATCTACTACACGTAGCATCGATCAATAAAATGGAAATATAAACGACAAAGAAAGGCTTCTGCAAAAGACAATAAAAATCTTGACAAAACAACCGCAAACGCGAGAATATAAAATATGTTTGGAGAGATGGCTGAGTGGCTGAAGGCAACGGTTTGCTAAACCGTCATACGGGTTAATTCTGTATCGAGGGTTCGAATCCCTCTCTCTCCGCCATATTGTTATATTTAATCATATAACGTAACGATGTAATTTAAAGAGAAGATGTGATCAAATGACCGCACATCAGGGAATTTTCTCAAATATTGTTCAGTAAAGTATCATATATCATTGTAAAATAAATAATAGTAGCCATATAAGTAAGACATATTAAAATTTGTATAGTGCCAGTTTAATTCATAATTAAAGGAAATATCGCATATGATGCGTACGACTTCACCAAAACGCCCACAGCAACATCGTAGAAACCCAAACCATCGCCGCCAGCATTCAAAAAACTATCAAGGTGGTGAGTTTAACCAAAATCAAAATCATAACCAAATTGATCTAAATGCTTTAGATGCAGATCAACGTCTTGATTATCGACCACCACGCAATAGAACGATGCTGCAGCAAAATGTGGATAAATTTTTAAATCAAGCACGCGAAGCCATGAGCAGTGGTGACAGATCGCAGTCCGAAAATTATCTGCAACATGCTGATCATTTTAATAGGTTATTAAATGAACAAAAAGATATACAAAAACTAAATGATGTGCAGCGCACCCAGCACCGTGAACACATTGTGCAAAACGCACCAATAATAGATGACATAAAAGAAGAACAAAAAGAAAATAAGCCTGCAAAACCCCTGAAGAAAATTGATTCAGATCAGTTGGATATAGCCGTGTTACCAAAGGCAATAGAAACAGAAACATTAGAAAAAAAGCAGCTTGTCAAAAAAGTAGTTGCACGACGCACCCCCACCCCACGCAAAAAAACTGTCGCAAATGAAGAAAAGACAGAAATTAAAGTTATTGCTAAAGAGCCGGAAGCTTCATAAAAAGGCATAAAATCTATGACAGTTTTAGAAGTATTAATTGCACCCGATAAAAGGCTAGAAAAAGTTTCAAAGCCTGTTGAAAAAGTAACAGATGAAATCAGGGCTTTTTTAAATGATATGGTTGAAACGATGCGTGCCCACGATGGTGCTGGGCTTGCGGCACCACAAGTAAACAGACAACAACGTATTATTGTGATGGAACTTCCCTTAACGCCTGATGTTGAGGATAACACTGTGTTTAAAATGATTAATCCGGAGATTATTAAAAGGGGCGATCGTCATTGCGCGTTTAAGGAAGGATGTCTTTCCGTTCCGGGAGAACGCGTGGAAGTTGATCGTATTGCAGATATCATAGTTAACTATCTAAATGAGTTTGGGACACAAAAAACGTTAGAGGCATCTGAAATTTTAGCCGTGTGTATTCAGCATGAAATCGATCATCTTGACGGAAAACTTCTTGTAGACTACCTCTCTCCTTTTAAGAAAAAAGTGACACTTACGCGGTTAAAAAAACACTATCGCTAAAAGGTACACCTGGATTTATTTGGGACGGTCGTCAATCTTGCAGAGTCGTGATAAAAAATATTTTTCTTACATTTTTAATAATTATCTAGACAGTAAAAAAATAAAGATGGTAGTAATAAAAAAATAACGTAATAGATTGAAAATTTTTACGTTAATCGATAAAGTTTTACTTAAAAAGAAAAGGAAACAATCAATGTCAGTAATTTCATACATTAATCATCATATAAACACGAAGCATACAACACTTAAAACACTAAAAATGATTTTAGTTTTTACGGGGATCTGTTCTATTGTAAGTGCAGAAACATGCATTTTCGATCTGCGACCAGAAGCAGAATATAATTTAACTTTTAATACAGTTCGAAATGCTTTTGAAAATGCCTTTCCGCCTGCACAAGGGGAAGAGCATTATGTGAACGAAAAAACTGTTCCATTACTCAGTGATTTTATGCTGCATGAACAAAGAGTTTCCACCCTTGATCCAGCAACGGAAATTGGGACTTTAACCAGAGACATTTTTATCAACGTAACTTTAATTGCAGGCACTCAGGAAGGGGAGAAAATTCTCACTGTTTTGCCATGCTCAAACATTTCATTTGAGATTGCTGAAAACTATTGGAATACTGCAACAAATAATCTGGAATGTAGTTTATCAATTGAGAATGGCATGGATTATATAGGTAATTCCCCTGAAATGCTTAGGGAGGCTATCAGATTTACACAAACACAAAGACTAAATGGCGTTCGATGGTCTTTCCAACAGCAGATAAATGGGAATTCTTTTACCTTGAGAGCTGTTTCGCTAGGATAAAACCAGGTTATTAAATAAATTGCATAAAAAGAGCCTCTGCATGCTTTTAAAAATCGGGGTTCTTTGCATTCGTCCATAACGTGTCAAAAATTAAATAACTATTTTTGACAGCTTGTTGTTGTTTGTGAGCCCATCCTAAAGAACGGGCATATTTAAAATCATGCCCGCTTAAAGCTGCATTCATTAACAGCATATGCGCTAAATCTTCCTCATGGTCTAATAAAATAACAGTAC
>DPKF01000197.1 GCA_003542655.1 Holosporales bacterium | reverse complement strand
GGGGGACAGGCGCGCTCTCCAGCAACACATCGTGGGTAAGATTTTTCATCAGAGTCTAATATTTTTTCTAAAATGATTTCGTGCTGCCAATCATCCCCAAAATCATAGACATAAACTATCTTTTGTTGTTCTTCTGTGAAAATTGTACTTAAAGTGACATTCATTTCATCTTCTGTTGGTGCACCACAATCATCATACTCATCAATCATTCCTATACGATGCACCTTAGTATTGTTTTTAATAAAAAATTCATGTAAATGACAGTCTAACCACCCCATTGTATTTTGAATAACATCATGAAAATCAGCAAAGGTGATTGTTGATAAAACCTGAACACGCCGCCAGATTAGGGGCTTTATATCATTCAGTTGTATTTTAAATTGAAAAATTTTAGGTGATTTATTGGACATCCTTCATTACTCCTTTTTATTGTTTCACACAAAAAGAACATTTCCAAATAATTGATAGAATAGCACCTGCTAAAAAGGATTCAATAAACGTTATAATAACCCAACAGGCCATCAGTTCAAATGAAATAGGCATATACGCATACATCCCTATTTGTACAACTGAAAGTATAACACCAATAAAAGCACCATATTCTATACTCTTAAAGAGGTTGTTTGTTTTTTTGCTGAGATAATCATAAAAAAGTGTAAAAGAGCCAGCATAGAAAAATTGGCTAAGTAACATAAAATGCATTTTATCACTCATGGCTTCATGCGTGCGCCATAATTCTGGTGTTTGCGCATAAGTACCCTGTAGGCAAACGCCGTGAATCAGATATTCATAGAAAAAAACAAATGTAAATACGGCAAGTATTGAAGTGATAATTTTTGAACAATTCATGATGATTCCTTTCGATTGTTATAAGTAGACTTTTATTCTCTTTGTGCGTTTATGTCTGCACGAATTTTTTCTATTTGTTCTTGAGGTAAACCAGAGTGTTTTATTATTGCTTTCAGTGGCATTTCATCTGCCAACATACTTTTCACCATATCAATTTTAGCTTCTATTTTAGCTTTAGCTACTTCACTAGCAGTATGTTCAGAAAACCGGCTATATTCGTTATCTTCTGCCTCATAACCACGTTGTACATTCCTTGGTAGCTTATCAATGCGCGCACGTTCAAAGGCTTTTAACACAGCCGGGGTTTTTATGGTTTCAAGAACATCTTTTTCACTCATGTAATGCCCTCTCTGAAAAAACGTTATCCAATCTTGTTGTTCTTGCTGATCTATATTTTTTGGTGCATTCATAATGGAATATTGAAATAATTCGATCCCATCTATATAACGTGAGGGCTTATGACACTGTTCTTGAAAACGATAATGACGGAAAAATTCATTTGGTGTGTCTTTCCAATGGGGAAGATGTTCCCTTCCACCACCTAAAATATTAATAGCTATAACGCGTTTAATTTGTTTCCAGCTTTCCCCTTTTGCTAATTGATTACCATAAAAAGCACCAGCGTAAGCAAGTGCGCGCCTATCCCAACAATCTTGAGGAATCACCTGCATCTCAATCATGGCATATTCACCATTTTTTAAACGACAAACAAAATCCATTGTTCCATCATATTTAGGTGGGGGAAAAGCACTTTTCAATTCATCAAAATGCTCCGTAAACTTACGTAAAAATGCTGTAGCTTTATCATCTTTTAAAAACTGCTTTGTTTTTTGATCTATTAAAGAAACATGCATATCACTAGTCTTCGAAACCTCTTTAACCGTTCTATAGGTTTCATCATCGTGAATAAAATCACGTAAAAGCTGAAGCTTTTGAACAGGATTCATGTGCTCATCTAAACGCTCAGCCGATTCCACAACCACATCTGGAATAAATGCATGAAAAAAAGATGGCAAAAGTGTTTCATCGCTCAATACCCATTTAAATAAAGCATCATAGGTTGCTATTCCATACGTTTGAATAGTAGATTGTTTTGGTGGCAGAGCTAGTGGCATTTCCTGATCAGAACTATCGGATGGTGATATGTTTTCTACTGACCTTTCCCTCTTTCGAGAGCCATCACCTGTAAAAGTCTCACCTGTCGTAGCATGAATATTCACTGCAAAGGCAAGCATGATAGAGAGGCATGCACTTATGTGTTTAATCAATTTTAGGTCCTTCATCTCAGTTTCCTTTGAGAACATTTTTTGTATAGTGGCAGTATAATACCTTTTTACCAATACACAAAATATTCTCTCTGAATTCCAATACATATTTCATCAAAATGCCATTGACAAATAAACGTGTACGGTAATAACCTTTTAAGAATGTTATCACAATATCTAACTGTGGTTATCCAGAAAGCCGCAAAAAGTGAGCCAGGATATTGCTAGGTAAAAAATGGCTTTTTGTCTAAAAATGCATCAATATTTTTGTTTTTTGAATGGTCAAATGTGGGGTACGGCAAGATGACGACCAAATTATTTTGAAGAGTATGATTTTAAGGTACGTAAAACATTTATTTATGGTACAAGAACAACTTTTATATACGACGAGGACAAAAAAGTTATCTTAATCATCCTCAATAGAAGAATAAATCTTTGTAGGTTCCTCCAAAATAGATAAAATTTTCGTTGCGCAATAAACCTTATCGCGCTTATTGCCCGACATTTCTTGAATAATACCCTCTGCTTCCAGTTTAAGAACACCCCGTTGGGCTGTACTGTAGGCAATATCCATATCCTCTGAAATTTTCTTAATTGTTAAATAGGGGTTGACTGCAAAATATTCAACAATATGAACAGGAATCTGGGATGCTGTACTGGCCACTTGTAATTTCCACTGCATTAATAAAGCATTAATGCGCTCTGCACGTGATAAAGCATCTTCAGATTGAACGGCAACCCCATTTAAAAAATACATCAACCATTCATTCCAGCTGCCTGTACTGCTTACATTAAAAAGCTGTTTATAATACTCATCCCGTGTTGCTTCAAAGAATGCACTTAAATACAGTAAGGGTGACGGTAGAATTTTTTGTTTAATCAGGAGTAATGAAATCAGTAAGCGCCCTACTCTGCCATTTCCATCTAAAAATGGGTGAATAGCCTCAAATTGATAGTGGCAAAGTGCTATATGAATTAATGGTGGTAATTGTCGATTATGCAAAAAATTTTCAAGATCGCCCAAACATTCCATTAGATTTTCGACCGGTGGTGGTACAAATTTTGCTGTATTTAATGTGCATCCAGGTGAGCCTATCCAATTTTGACTTGTTCTAAATTCACCAGGTGTTGCATGCGCCCCACGAACACCTTGCATTAACAAATTATGCAGCTCACGAATTAACCTCAAAGATAAAGGAAACTCATCCAAACGCTTTAATCCAAAGTCTAAGGCTGTTATATAGTTTTGAACCTCTTGTAAATCATCAGGATTTTGCTTAACCACGACACCAGCGTTATGGGCAAGAATTTCACCAATTGTTGAATGCGTCCCCTCTATTTTGCTGGATAATACCGCCTCTCGCATAATAAATGGTCGCATTAAAAGATGGGGATTAGGTAAACGGCTACCTTCCCTAGAAAGCTTACCTAGTAAAAAGTCTGCTCTTGATAGTGCAGATACTAAGGCATTATCCCATTCTATCACCGGTGGTAAAGGATGTGGTACGTAAGCACTATAGCCACTAGCTAGACGAGCTACACGACCTGATGGAGAATTATTTATTTTCATAAATTATTGTTTTTTTACTATTGTGATTTACTATAACACTTATTATCGAAAAAATCAAAAATCAATAATAGAAGTCATTTTAATCATCATCATCACATATAGCAGAACGTCTTATTTTCGAATAGAAAACATATTGATAATAACAGCAATCTAAAGTTTTTTTTTACAATATCTTTATTCTTTAACATTATCCCGAATACGCATAATGGTTTGACGACTTACAACTGGTTGCGGGTTATCAAAATGTACTAAACTCTAGGCTGATAAAGGAATAGAGTGGTATAATTTCAGAATCAAATCTGAAACAATAATCAATATTTTCCCATGCCTAAAAAACACAGAATCTATACTGAGCCTCGTATTCCGGTTAAATTAACAGAAGATC
>DPKF01000185.1 GCA_003542655.1 Holosporales bacterium | reverse complement strand
CATCACCCTTTTTTTATCGCCTTTAAAACCCGCAGAGAATTTTACCAAAATATCCAAATCACTACCAATACCAAGGGCTGTTAACATGTCAACATCTTGATCAACTTGATAGATTTCTAATAACGCATCATCATTATTGGTTGATTTTCGACTGCGCCCATCAATCATGCGGTCAAAGGTATCACGCACAAGTGCTTCCATATCAACATCTGCCCTATTGACGGCCTCAGCAAGGGCACGTTGATGTTCGTGATATAGTTTTTTATAAATATAGCCTAAAATACTGCGCACCACGCCGCCCGAAATATAAACCTTTGCACCCGGGTCTTTAGCATGAATCATACCTTCTAGGGTGATAAAAAAACCCTCTTTTTGAATATTGGGTGTTCCATCCGCTTTTGTAGGGCGCGCAGGATCAATATAAGGAATTTGTAGGCGGCTTAAAACAGAGGCGATGCTTTTATCAATCAACGCCAATGCTTTTGCTTTAGGAATAAAACTAAAATAGTTTGGAAAAACCGCTGGTGCAAAGTCGGCTTGTGCAGAAGCTGATGCTGTATTGCTAGCAACAGCAGGGTCCTGAAAGTGTACAGGTTTTTTTAGTATTGGTTGTTCTATTGCGGATAGAGCCGATTTTTCCTTCGGATAAGGAGTACACACAAAAATTGAACAACTCGATAAAATGAAGAGTAAACAGAGAATATAGCGCATTTTAAAAATCGGCCTAACAGGTACTAACTATTAATATACTACACACTATTTAATATTTAGTTAACGTCGTGGCGTGCAATCAATCACAACAGGGAAGGTTACTTCTCCCTTTGTTTTTTTTAAATTCAGGCTGCCTGCAATATTAATCTCTAAAAGTTGCTTATTATTATCAAAATTAATCACTTCTACGGTAATATTTTTAATACGTGTTTCAAAATAGTTAATAGCATTTTTTATAAGATTGGCTATTAAATCCCAGTCCTGTATATTTGCAGCATCATAAGATTGAAAGTCAGGTAATCCAAAATAAGATGGTGCGCTTAGATTTTCTTCTGAATCTGCAAAAACATCATCTTCGTTCTTTGGCATGCCCTCTGCCCTTCTTGTATTTAACAGACGACTAATTTCTAGCTGAATGGAGTGTTTAACCTGATCTTTTGTTAAGTAATGACTATCAGCAGATTCAAAAGGATTCATCGCATCAAGGTCAACAAGCCTGTCAAATAACAGAGGACGTGCACCTAAAAAACTTTTAGGTTCTTTATAACGATTGACTTTAGCAAGGGACATGAACGTAAGCTCCAAATATCTATATGCATAGGATATCATAAAGTAGATTATTCAAGAAATAAGTCTACGTCATGAAAGGCATATTTTCTTTACTGATACTTAGAAAATAGGTAATCTAACGTCAGAAGAAAGGGGTTAATCGGTTTTCCTAAACGTCTCCTGTACCTTCTCCGCTAAATCAACTATAAATTCTAAAAAGGTTATGCTTATGAACAATAAAGAAAAAATACATGTTTTAAGTAGGGCAGTAATTATTGATCAAGATAATATTTTACTCTGCAAGACACTTGATTTAAAGATCAATTTTTATTTTTTACCTGGTGGTCACATTGAGAATGGAGAATCAGCCAGAGCCTCTTTGCTTCGAGAATTAAAAGAAGAAACAGGTTTTGACTGTCAGGAGAAAAGATTTTTAGGTTGCTTAGAATATAGCTTTGAGCCAGGCCGTAATAGCATTTGCCATAATCATGAATATAATTTTGTTTTTGAAGCTGAATCTAAGCATTTAAAATCAGACAAAAAAATAGAATCCCCAGAAAACCATATCGAACTTATTTGGGTACCTGTTTCTAGTTTATCTGAAATAGATCTTAGAGCTGAGCCTTTGAAAGAATTAATTCCTAAATGGTTAACATTATCGGCTCAGGAATCTTTTGAAAGCAGGATGATTTAATGAATGCAACCGGCACAACAAAGTAAAATTGCAACAAACCGTATCTATACTATTATAGCATCTGCAATAAGCCCCTTTGACGCACTTGAAAAACAACATATTGATGAATCATTAGCGTGGATTGAAAGTGGGGCATTAATTTTTCGTATCAACAAACCAGATGTACCCCTTAAACATTTGGTGTCATATTTTGTTTTAGTTGATGAAGAAACTTCCAAAATACTGCTCGTCGATCATAAAAAGGCAAAGCTTTGGCTGCCAGCAGGTGGCCATGTTGAAATAAATGAGGATCCAAAAACGACTGTTGAACGTGAATGCTTAGAAGAACTGGGTGTAAAGGCTGATTTTTTGTATGAAGATCCCGTATTTATAACTTCAACCACAACAGTTGGCTTAACTGCAGGTCATATAGACGTTAGTTTATGGTACGTCTTAAAGGGTTCTCATCAACAAAAATACACATTTGAAGAACGTGAATTTAATGCTATTCAATGGTTTTCATTTGATGACATACCTTATCAAAATTCTGATCCACATATGAAGCGATTTATAAAAAAACTCAAACTACTATTAAGAAGAGCATCAATATAATATTGAACGCCAGCCAAAAATTAGATGCCCCAAAAACATAAATGGCTGAAATTGCCTATACAAGATTCTTTTAAAAGCTGCATACTGTAATAAAATATACACGACAAAGTAAGACGACAATAAAGCAGTTTAAAAAGAGAATCGCCATGCAATCACAACAAGAATTCACAGGCCTTCGTGCTCATTTTTGGCCAATAAAAATATCTGATATGAAGAAATTCATACCACTGTTTATTATTTTCATGTGTTTGATGACAGCATCCACATTCATAAGAGATTTTACGAATATAATGATTGTAAATTACCATATGGAAAATTTATCAGTTGTTAAGTTCAGTAGTTCCTTTTTTTTACTGGGTATTATTCCCCTTTATCTTGTCGGCATACATTATTTTTCGCCAAAAAAGTTTTTTCATACAGTGTTAAATGTATATATCATTGGCCTTGCTATTACCTATATTTTATCAGCATTTATGCCCGAATTGTTAAAAAACAAACCGAGTAGCATTTTAGTCTTACTAGATTCCTTCAGGTTAATCACAACTGTTTTATGTTGGACGCTTGTAACACAAATATTTTCCATACCAGATTGCAAGCGTGTTTTTCCTATATTTTTTGTATTCATTTCTTTTGCCTTAATTCCAATAACACTTTTAGATGTGTCATTTTCTTTTTCTAACAATAAGGGCATTTACCTCCTGCTTTCGATAGGTCTATGTCTTATCGCACAATATGGCTATTACTATCTATATAAAAACATATTATCGTTTGACGAAAAGGAGGGGCAAGATACACCAGCAGAAACACACATTTCGTTTACCGATAGTCTGAAACAAGCCCTCACATCACCTACTCTCTATTTATTGTTATTATTGATGGTTCTGCTTTATACATCCAAGCATATGTTTGATTCACTTATAAAAGACTATTTAAAAACTTTTCTTGCGATTAGTGGAGACGCAACATATGTGTCATCTAAATATAACGTCTTTATGGGTAATATTTTACAGATGAAGGGTTTGATAGAAGTGTCTTTCTTAGTGCTGGCTGGTGTTGGTTTACTATACAAAAAATCATGGGGCTTTGTTGCAAGATTAATTCCCATTGCAATTGTTACCGCTTCAATAATTATGCTGATGTTGATTGCATTACCTGACGTTTCTAAATATTTAGGTGTGATTTTTCATAAAACACAAGCAGAAATATACCTTTATGGAAGTGTTTTTTGTACCATTCTAATAAGCATGTTTAGTAGTATGTTTTTTATTTTAAAAGGCATGGTTTATTTTTATCTTAGTAAAAGCGAACAAACAAAAGGGCGTATTATTTTTGAATTTATAGGAACTGTGATATTAGGAAAAATGTTATCTCCTTATATTGCGACTACATTAATGATGGCGCAAAACACAAAAAACATGGCCGATATTGCACCTTTTCTGTTAGGAATCATATTTGTTTGCGGGTTGATTATGTTTTGGGTTGTGCGCCTTATGAGCAAACGTATGCAAGCAGTAGAACATGCTTAGCCTAAGGATATATAGCGCTTATTATGGTTGATTATTCTATAGATGTTGTCGTGATTGGTGCCGGTGCTGCAGGTCTTATGGCAGCTGCACAAGCTTCTAAGCGTGGGTTAACCGTTTGCCTTATTGAACACACTGATAAAATTGGTGAGAAAATTCGAATTTCTGGTGGCGGCAGGTGTAATTTTACCAATATTAATGCAGCACCTGAAAACTATATTTCAAAAAATCCTCACTTTATGAAGTCAGCGCTATCACAATACACACAGCATGATTTTATAAAATTAGTTAGGGCGTATAAAATAGATTTTCATGAAAAAACCTTAGGACAACTTTTTTGTGATGGATCTTCTAAGCAAATTATCGACATGCTATTGCATGAGTGTCGGCATGTGGATATAAAAAAAAACTGTACAGTAAAATCACTCTCTAAAAAAGATATTTTTACGCTTGATACAACGGAGGGAGTTATCATTGCCAAGGCTGTTATTGTTGCAACAGGTGGATTATCAATCCCCAGGATGGGGGCAACAGATTTTGGGTATCAAATTGCCCGTCAATTTGGCATTAAAGTGTTGGCAACACAACCTGCACTTGTACCCCTTAAGGTGGATTCCTGTATGCAAGAAATGTATGCATCTTTAAGTGGTGTATCGCAACCATCAATTGTGTCTTATAAAAATAGAAATTTCAGAGAAAATATTTTATTTACACATCGGGGGTTAAGTGGTCCTGCAATACTGCAAATATCCTCTTATATGGATAAATTTTCTCAAGAGGAAATAAGCATAAATCTACTACCTGATATCGATCTAAAAAATGAATTTATAAAACACAAAGACACCAAACAAACGGTTTCAAAGTTTTTAAAGCAGTATTTACCGAATCGTTTTGTTGATGTTATGTTTTCTGATTGTGAACACAGTATGACGGATATGAAAAAAGAGGCGTTATTTCAAATTGCAGATCGCATACATGGGTTTAAAGCGATAATTGATGGCAGTGAGGGCTACGCAAAAGCAGAAGTCACTGTTGGGGGTATTGATACAAATGAATTATCATCTAAAACAATGATGAGCAAAAAAGTGCCACACCTTTTTTTTGTTGGGGAAGTTGTTGATGTGACAGGATGGTTAGGCGGCTATAATTTTCAATGGGCTTGGTCATCAGGGTATGTGGCAGGTCAAAACGTATTGAATATGAATTCAAAAACAGATGAAAATAGAAC
>DPKF01000034.1 GCA_003542655.1 Holosporales bacterium | reverse complement strand
AAAAATAATCCCGAATTGGGGTTTTAAGCAAAGCAGATGACTTCATCTTATCTTGCTGCCATACTAAATTGATAAACAATATACGTCAATAAATGTATGACAGATACAATATACCTTGAAAGATCCCGGTTAATTTTATGGATTCCCGTATGTATGATGATTGGTATCATCGGTTATTTTAACCTTAAAGAAGAACCGACCATTCTCATGGTTTATCTTCCACTTTTGATATCTGCCGGGTTATTTTTTTATACTGTTAAAATTATGTCCTTACGCGTTATAGCAACAGCTCTTTTTTTTATAAGCCTTGGATTTTTAACTATTTATACAAAAACACATTACATTAATACAACGCTATTATCTAAAAAACTTAAAAAAGTTGAGATCAAGGGAACCGTTATAGAATCGGACTACGTACCGCACCAAAAACTGCACAAAATAACAATCGATCTAGACGCAAACAGTCCAGACAATCTTAAAAAAATAAAAATTAACTATAGTGACTCCAATACATTAATACCGCAAATTGGGGATTCGATCACAGGTATAGCATCTTTATTCCCTTACGGAGACCCTGTTTCTGCTTACGGATACGACTTTAGAAAAAATGCTTACTACAAAGGTATTGGCGCCTCAGGCCGTCTGTACGAAATTACAGACTTAAAAAAAAGTGAAAAAACAGGTTTACAGCGCATGCGAACAAACCTATCAAATCACTTTAGACAACAAGTAAGGGGAGAGGTTGCTGAAATTGCCATAGCCCTTATAACAGGACAGCGACAAGGTATCACCAATGAAACACGGAATGCCTTTGCTGATTCAGGCCTCGCACATATTTTAGCCATTTCAGGCCTACATATCAGCCTTGTTGCAGGTTTGCTCTTCCTAATTTTAAGGCGTTCACTCTCTTTTATTCCAATAATCACACGTCAGTATAATGTAAAAAAGTTTACTTGTTTTGCAACCATTCTAGCAACTTTCTTTTATGTCGCTCTATCTGGGTTTGGATACCCTGCCATACGTGCTTTTTATATGACAATGTTTGCCTGCCTTGCAATTGCGATGGATAAACACCCCTTTAATATGCGTTCACTATCACTTGCTGCATTTCTTATTTTATTAGTATTTCCTGAAAGCGCCACTTCTGTTAGCTTCCAATTATCCTTTGCAGCTGTACTCGGTCTTATAGCTTTTTATGAAAAACCTTGGATGCATATGAAAAACCTCAATATCAATAAAGGAATCAGTGGAAAAATTGCTCTCTATATTTTTGGTATTTGCATGACAACTATTATTGCAACACTTGCAACAACACCCATTAGCTTATACTACTTTAATAAAATTACATTAAATTCTGTATTTGCAAATTTACTAGCCATCCCCTTAACAGGCTTTATTATCATGCCCGCAAGCATGCTATGTGTTTTAAGTTATTTTACAATTGATATTCAATGGCCGTATTATATTTTAGAACAAGGTATTAAGGCGCTCATTCAGTGTGCACAAACTGTTAGCACATGGAAAGGTTCCCATATATCTTTCCATCAACCACCAGAAGTTTATTTATGTTTATTTGGATTTGGTTTCTTATGGCTGTGTCTATTTCAAACACGTCTGCGTTTTTTTGGTTTGATTATTATATCTGCTTCACTTTTAACACTAATACCAAAAAATCACCTTCCCGATATATATATGGCTGATCAAGGCGCGGTTATTGCCTTTAAAAAAGATGACATATTTTATATTTCAGGAAAACAAGGCGGTTTTTTCTATGATCAGTGGAAAGAAGAAGCTGGCGTAAAAAATATTGAGTTTTTAAAAAATACGCAAACTGTTATATCGCACGACATCAAATTAATCACAAATCCATGGTCTATGGAAAAACAGTTTTTCAAAAATTTTACATGCCCAAAAATATTATTGAGTAACGGAAAAATTTATAAATGCCCACGCTACTCAAAACAAATTATCGATAGGGATTCATTGAAAAATCAAGGGACACACCTTATTTGGTTAAATCCATTCAAAGTAGAAACGGTTAAATCAACATTAGGAAACAGGCCCTGGGTGAATAATAAATAGCCCCACCCCACCCTAACACAAAGGTTCACAAATATTATAAATAGGGTTATTCAAAACAATTTGCCAGCCTTTTTTATGTTCAATATTAAAAAATATTGGTGCCATTGTGTTAATACTCATGTTTTTTTTCATAGATTCATTCGTTGAAATAACAAATGCATATCGCAAATTTTTTGCATCCATAGATAAGGTAGCGGCCACATGATCAACATCATTCCTTAAAAGCAAAGCTTTTGTTTGACCGACATTCTGCACTGTTTCCATATTATGATTCAATAAGATAAAACATAGGTCTTCATCATCAAAAGATTGTAAAATCATAAATGGTGCGTTTTCTGGAACGCCCAGCATCGCGCCTAGTCCAAATTTTTTATTTTTGTCAAACCCAAATAATCCTGCTTCAAAATAAAAAATATTTTCATGCGTTACGTCAATTTTTCCTAGACGTGTATGCATTATAATTGAAGGCACAGCCTTATTCAAACCTGCTAAAGTAGCGTTTGTTTGTTTATTAAACATAAATAACTCCATTCTATAATTATCCTAGTATACGTTGTGTGACTTGATGCATTTCTTTTAGCTGAAGATGTTCTTGAACTCTTAAATTTGTTATTAAATCTAATTGCGCATCCAAAGCCTGTAGTTCAGCTTGACTACTTGGAAGTGCAATTAAAAATGTCTGTTCATATTGCTCTTGTTCTATTTCTTTTGCTTGTTCCATCTCTTTTAATGATGATTCAATTATCTTTATTTGTTGTGATATGGATTCCTTTACTTTTAAGGATTTTTCTGTAGCACTATTTACAAGCGTTAAAGCATCTGTAAAATGTGAATCTGTTGGATCTGTAGGATTTCCTGCAATTGCTAAGCGCATAGCGCGAACAGTTTCTTCAATCATAGGATCTTTAGCAGTCAATGCTGAAACATCTATTGCAGAACAAGATGTATCAATACATAAAAAAGAACCGTTTTCACCACCAAAAGCATATGCAGTATCTGCTGTTAAAACTGATGCTGGCGTTATTAATAAAGAAAAATCAACCACTTTATTATTGTATATTTCACCAGTTCCTGCTAATGAAACAGTCTTATTTAAATCGTTTTCTAAAGCATCTAGCATGCCTTGAACTTTTGCTGTAAAATTTGTGTTTGATAATTGTTTATGTGTTCTAGCATCAGCAACAAGATTTTTAAATTCTGTAAGTTGTTCACTAAAACGATCAACAAAATCACTTTTATTTTTAACCTTAATAGCTAAATCTTCCTTGACTGTTCGTGCGCTATCAATAAAAGCACTTTGCATAATTTCAGAACGAAGAAGTTGTAATGGATTTTCTTGTTCAGAAAGACTCCCTCCCTTTCCCATTTTTTGAACTTTATTTGAAACATGATCTTTAATTGCCGACAACTGTGATTGATTAAATTGCGATAATCTTGTTGCATTGGGAGAAACGCCTAAATCACCAATATTAGCCATAAATAACGCCTTTCCCTATTTTATCTCTAGCAAGGCATCACGCATTGCAAGGCTTGATGCCAATACCTTTAACATCATCTGTTGAAAAAGTGCCAAATCCATCATGCTATCTTGTACTTCTTTATGTGTCGTTTTACTGAATTTTTCTATCAATTTAGCTGATTCAATATGTGAGGATATAGCATTGTTTTTTTCACGGTCAAAATTTCTTGTCATAACACTTAAATTTCCAACAATAGATGTGAAATATTCTTGTAAAGAACTTGTTCTGGCATCCAGTGTATCGGTTATAGAAAAAGACATTTTATGACCAACTATTCCAGCTGCTAACTCCTTAGCAACATGTGTGCCAAATAGCGCTGCATCATGAGTTGTTGGCGGCGTTTTCATTGTCAGTAAACCGACTGCTATACCATTACCTGTATTGGCTACAATATCACCACGAATTTTTAAGAATTGGGTATAAGATACAGAATTAGGTTGCACACGATTTGTCAGCAAATTATTTAAACCAAAAAAGCTAGAAAATGGCGATTTTTCGCCCGAACCTAGTTCTATGTTGCTCACAACTGGCGTTTCAGCAAATGGATCCTGTTCTCCAATCGCAATGCCAAGCGATGCATCTGAAGTTGCTAATTGTAATTGCCCACCCGTAATAGACGCAACTATATTCAAATCAGCACCACCACCTGGTTTCAATGCACTATTTAAAAAAGCAACAAATGCATTAATATCAGCACCTGAAAATGTAGATAGATCCACATCTTTATAAGTAACGTCCCCTGTACCTGCACTAAGTTTATGCTCACTGTCAATTAAAGAAAAACGTACTATTCCTGTCATATTAGCGGCAGTTAACGTTTCAGTACCCGTTAAAGTAGCAGCGCCAGGTATACCATCACCAATTATGGTTGATCTTAAGGCTGTCGCCGTTCCCATGTTGTGCGTATGATTAAACTCTATGGCCATTTGTGTTGTCGCATGATCAAGCTGTTTTTGAAGGGATGTTGTGAACACGTCTCTCACATACAGATCTGCAGCCAACGCTCCTCTCCCCTGTTTTAAAACGTTTGTAACGTCCACAGTTGATCCGCTAACATTTAATTTAATAGGATTAAATACCGTCTCTGGACTAACAACAAGTGCATTGTCATAGCTGAAAGATGCTGCGTGATTGCCGTAAACAAGACGTTGACTACCACTTATGTCAGAATATAATGTATAGCTGCCATTACTTTCTAAACGGGGGAAAACATCAATGTACTTTGCCAATTCATTTAATGCAGCCCGTTGTTGCTCTACCGACGAAAAATCTTCTTTTGCAGCGCCAACTATACGTTCATTTGAAAAAGCCAGTAATTTTAATGCATCATTAATAAACCCAATTTTTTCTGAAATACTTTGGGATGCATTTTCACGTTCTTTTTGAATAGAATCCGCAAAAGCTTTATTTTTCTCTAAAAATGATGAAAGTTCAACATAAGCTGTGTTTTTATCATTTGCTAATTTCACTTTATCTGTATTAGCGAGAGTATGAAATTGTGCACCTAACTTGGCACACAAGTGAGCCACACTACGATTTTCACCGACATTACCAATATTCATTTCAAGTTGCGATGCAAAAGCATGTTTAACGCTCAACTCATTTGCTTTAAGCAATGTTTGCCGGGAATTTACTAATAATGATTCATTGACAGCTTCTCTGACCGTTGCCTCTAAGCCGTTTTTTTGTGATGTATAATCAATAACTTTTTTAATGGAATTAGGATTTTGCATATCAGCAGCATTCTGTGAAAGAACGCCTTCTGCTATTCGTGCCGTCGTTAACGATTGCCTAGAAATGCTTACTGGATCTGACATTTCACAACTCCGTTATCTGCAAGGGGCTGTATTCCACATTTTTTTTATTATGCACCGCATATGTTACACGCCTGGAGACTGCTTTTTTTGTAAGATTTGTAAACGTATTACTAATTACTTCCTTCTTAATATTCAGTTTAAATACCTCGTTTTCTATACGTTGTTGCAAGTGCTCAGTTGTTTTTTTTACAATATTTTTTGATTCTTCTAATATATTTTTTCTATGTACGTTGTTCATTTCCTGTTTATAAACGGCAAACAATTCTGAACGTCTTATTTCATCTTCTTGTACTGTCGAAAAATCATAATCATCAACATGCAAATCCATACTCTCCATACACTGTAGTAAGTTTTGAAATGATGCATAATAATCACTGATATCTTGGGGAATTTTTTGATCTTCTACAAAAAGCACAGATTGCAAAATGGGTGACTTAATATCAAAATTCTCAATTTGATTATGCATATTCATGAATTTTTCCTCCAATTTGACGATCATCGGATACATCTTTATATAGATTATTATAATAAGGGTTAATTTTTCGTTGAAATGACGCCCTAATAACAGGTTCTATGCCTGATTTTCCTGAACAAGCTTCTGACATTGTATCTACCCACATAGATTTCCATATTTCACCAGAGTGACTATCTCCAAATAATTCGCTTGGTTCTTCACTATTGAACATTTCTCTAAAAATCATTTTCAAAAAAACATTTGCAAATTCTTTTGTACTTTTTTCAATATCACGCTCTTGCTCTGGCGTATTGGGAATGTGTTGAACCTGTGTATTTAAATTGATCATACTCATAATTTAAGTTTCCTTAATGTCAGCTTGGAGAGCTCCCGCTGCTTTAATAGCGCGCAAAATAGAACCCATTTCTTTTGGCGTTACCCCTAGCGAATTTAAAGCATTAACCATTTCCTCTAAGGTAATACCGCTATCAACAATCGTAAATCTTCCAATTTCTTCAACAAACGAAGTCGTCGTCCTTTTTGCTTCAACTGTACGAATCGATGAGGTATTAGACTTATCATCCTGCGCAGCCTGTGCCTGTTGTTTCTGTTCTTGTAATTGTAAAATTTGTGTCATATGTTTATCGTTAAGATCCGATAACTCTTTAGTCGTTTCTTGCTCTAACTTTAAAATTTCTGCTTTTTTTTCATCATCATTCAAAGCTGCATCTGCGTTCACACTTTTTTTGTCCTCTTTTAATTTTTTTTGAATTAATTCACTTTGGGCAAGTTGCAATTGCGTTAAGCTTGTTGAAAAACTATCTTGTCCCACAAGGTTCACCGGATTATTAAAAGTGGCACCTTGTGTATTTGGTTGTGAAACGATAGGTTCTTCAGATATAGTCACCGTAATGTTGCCCTGTGTAATGGCAACCGGATTAATACGTACATCCTTACCTACAACAATCACACCATTCGTGTCATCGATCACAACTTTTGCCGTTTGATCTGGGCGGATTCGAAGCTGTTCGATTTCTGTCATAAAACGAACGATTTGTTTTTTAAATTTAGCAGGAATGACGATATTCACAGTACTTGGGTCAGTTGGCCTTGATAATTCTTCATTAAAATAATTATTAATCTTAAATGCCATACGCTCTGCCGTTGTAAAATCTGGATTGCGAAGCGATAAATTAACCGCCTGCATTTTTTCAAAATCAAAACCAATTTCTTTTTCAATAATAGCGCCGTTTGTAATAAGACCGGCTGTTGGAACACCTTTTGTAGTAACGGCATTTTCACCAGCTGCTGTAATGCCTGAAACAGAAACATTACCCTGCGCAACTGCATACACTTCACCATCAGCACCATAAAGTGGCGTTACCAATAATACACCACCGCGTAAATCTTTAGCGTCACCAAGTGACGATACTGAAACATCAATTTTTGTACCGTGCCTTGCAAATGGCGGTAAGTTTGCCGTAATCATAACGGCTGCAACATTTTTACCGGAAGGAACTTTACCATCACGCACGTTCACCCCCAAACGCTCCAACATACTAACCAAGCTTTCATTCGTATAGGGAGAGCTTGCCAAAGTATCACCAGAACCATTTAAACCCACAACAAGACCATATCCAATCAACTGGTTATCACGAATGCCTTCAAAGGTGGCCAAATCTTTAATGCGAATTTTACTAAAATAACTGTTCTGATCGGTTTGAGTCGTACGCACCAACTTTTGCAGTGTCTGCTCCCCTTCAAAATTCCTATCTGGCTTTGCTCCTGCAAAGATAGAAGAACTACAGAACACAGAAAAATAGAATAAAAATTTAATTTTACCTAACAGATACTTCATTCAAGAACTAATTAAACACAATGTCTACTCAGCTCTATGCAATTAGCATGCCAATGTTTTAAGCTTGTTATTTTATTTATAGACTCTAAGACAGCTAGCCTCTATATTGGTAATATTAAAATTGATTTACTATAAAATGACCGAAAACAAGCATGCTGCAGAAATTGACAAGGCTGTTCAAATTTTATCACATGGGGGCATCTGCGCAATTCCAACAGAAACGGTCTATGGACTCGCAGCTGATGCAACCAATTCTGAGGCTGTTTCCAAAATTTATGCGCTTAAAAACAGACCGACATTTAATCCCTTAATTGTTCATGTAACATCTATAGAGCAAGCCACGGCCTTTGCAGAAATTTCAAACGATCATCAAAAAGTTTGCACATATTTTTGGGAAAAACAGCAACCTTTAACGGTTGTGCTACCACTTCGGGCAAAACACGCTATATCCCCACTTGTAACAGCAGGTTTAAAAACAATAGCCATTCGCAAACCCAATCACCCTATGGCGCTTGATATTATTCATAAAGTGGGTCCTATTGCAGCGCCAAGTGCGAATCAATCCACACATATAAGCCCAACATCTGCGGAACATGTACGCAAAAGCTTTGGTAAAAATTCCCCCTATATTGTTGATGGTGGGCCTTGCACCGTTGGATTAGAATCAACTATTTTAGATCTTACTACCACAGAGCCATGTATACTGCGCGCCGGGGGTGTTACAAAAGAAACGCTGGAGGCCTATTTCAAATGTCCTTTAAATACAACGTCAGCAACAATAAAAGCACCAGGCATGATGAAAAAACATTATTCACCAGGATGCCCTGTCATTTTAAATACGGAGGCTGTAACACCCGGAGATGTCTTGTTAGGGTTTGGCCCAACTACCCCAGATTATGCTTCAATAAATTTAAGCCCAACTGGCAACTTAATTGAAGCTGCCACAAATTTATTTGATGCCTTGCATACTTTAGAATCGATGAACCCAAAACGCATTCTGATCTCCCCCATACCAATGATTGGTCTAGGCCTAGCTATTAACGACCGCATTGCAAGAGCAGCAGCTCATGATTAAAAAAAATCCCTTAAAAGCTGCATTATTCATGCTAGGCTGGTCAAGTTTTTATATTATGTCTATGACCTTAAACAAGTTTGTCAGCAAAGAAACCCCAACTGCTATTATCGTCTTTTACCGTATTCTTATCGCATTAATATGGCTATCACCCATCATTATAAAAAATGGTGGCTTTTATTTATTAAAATCAAAAATATCACATATCCATATTATACGCGGTATTTTAACGGCCCTTACAACAGGGTGCACCTACTATGCATATCGCTATTTGCCCCTTGGAACAGCAACATCCATAGGCCTGTCAGGGCCCTTATTCATTACCGTAATGGCCGTTTTATTTTTAAAAGAAAAGCTCACCATTAAAAAAATAGTGTGCATACTATCCGGCTATGTTGGCGTCATTATTATTGTGAAACCCGGTTCTGTCAATTTATCAGCAGATTTAACATTAGCCTTAATGGCTGCAGTCATTGGAAACTTACTGATTGCAGGGCACGTTATTTTATTAAAAGTGGTTTCAAAAACAGATAGCGCCCTTACCATTTTATTGTATAACACGCTGGTACCATTGCTCTGTTGGGGCGGCTATATTTTAACAGATACACACTTATACAACTATTGCTACGCGATCCCCATACAGGATTTACAATTTTTAATGGGCATTGGCCTGGCGGGCTTATCCCTTCAGTTTTGTTACACAAAAGCCATTACATTTGAAGATGCATCTTTTGTATCCCCTTTAGAATATATTCGCATCGTCATGGCAATTCCACTAGGCATTCTAGTCTTTAACGAAACCTTCAATATTTATGTCATAATCGGTGCTGCCATTATTATGGCATCAACATACAGTTTACTAAAACTAGAACAATCATCATGTGACAAAAAATGAGGATTTCTTCCTCTTAACCCTAATTC
>DPKF01000010.1 GCA_003542655.1 Holosporales bacterium | reverse complement strand
TATTGCCATACTTTTAACATAACACTGATTCCTTTATAAAACGTTAACGCAAAAAAATAATCCCGAATTAGGGTATCAAGGAAGTCTCAATCAATCTCATGTATGCTGAACGACGGCGTAGTAGTATTTGACAGATATTTAAAAGCCGTTCATCATGTTGCCTATAGGCTGTAAAGAAATAAACAAATGGTATTTATCAAAAAAATTATTGCCAGAGAAATTTTAGACTCCCGAGGCAACCCAACAGTTGAAGCAGATGTGATATTAAATGATAGCACAATGGGGCGTGCAAGTGTGCCATCAGGCGCCTCAACAGGCACATTTGAAGCCGTTGAAAAACGTGACAATGACCCTAATCGTTATAACGGAAAAGGGGTTATGCAAGCGGTTAACCTCATCAATGATGTTATTTCAGAAAGGCTGATAGACTCGATTTCCATCTTTAACCAAACAGGAATTGACCGTCTGTTAATTGAAATGGATGGAACAGAAAATAAAGAAAATTTTGGTGCAAACGCCCTTCTTGCCGTCAGCATAGCAGCAGCAAAAGCAGCAGCAAATGCCTCTAGAATGCCATTTTATCGCTATTTAGGCGGCATACAAGGTAATTTATTGCCAACACCCATGATGAATATTATTAATGGAGGGGCGCACGCTGATAATGCCATCGATATTCAAGAATTTATGATCGTCCCAACAGAGCAAAGTGCGTTTTCAAATTCTTTGCGTCAAGGGGTCGAAGTTTTTCATGCCCTAAAAACCCTCCTTAAAGAAAAAGGTCACAGCACAAATGTTGGCGATGAAGGGGGTTTTGCGCCCAATTTAAATTCTTCCAAAGAAGCGCTTGACTGCATTATGGAAGCCATTCAAACAGCCGGTTATAAACCCGGCATTGATTTTACAATAGCCCTTGATGTTGCTGCATCAGAAATATACCAAGATGGAAAATATCATTTAACCAGCGAAGGTCTTATTTTAAATTCCGATGGTATGATTAATTATTTTGAAGAACTTGCACGCAATTATCCCATTACCTCCATTGAAGATGGGCTGGCGGAAGATGATTTTAAAGGCTGGGAAACAATGACAACAGCGCTGGGTTCAGATATACAACTCGTTGGGGATGATTTATTTGTTACAAATATTGATCGCCTTATGGACGGTGTCACACAAGGTATGGCAAATGCTATTTTAATTAAGCCAAATCAAATTGGTACCTTAACGCAAACATTAGACGCCATTAAAGTTGCAAAAAAAACAGGCTATAATACAGTGATATCGCATCGATCAGGGGAAACTGAAGATACAACTATTGCCCATATTGCCGTTGGCCTAAATGCTGATTATATTAAAACAGGCTCTTTATCTCGAACGGATCGTGTGGCAAAATATAATGAGTTACTTCGTATAGAAGAAGAATTAAGGAAAGATACCTAATAATGTATAATGCGGATGATTTATCCCCCAGTGCCAAAACAATTAAAAAAATTTGGGGTCCTTTGACGGCCATATTTTTAAGTATTTATTTTGGCTATCATATTTTTCAGGGAGACCGCGGCATTATTTCGTGGTTTCAGCTAAGTAAGAAGGTCAAAATTGATGAAGAGCATTTAGCAATCCTAACCACCGAAAAAGAAATTTTAGAACAACGCGTTAAATTATTAAGGCCTGATAGTATTGATTTAGATATGCTTGACGAACAAGCAAGGCGTCTTTTAAATTATACACAAAAAGATGAAGTCACAATTCCAGATCCTGACGTTTTTCCAAAAACCGCAAAACAAGTGTCAAAAGCATTTTAAAACCATTGTTTTATTTGCTCAATACCTTATAATAGACTCTTGCAAGCTAGCTGGATGATCGCGGATATTTTTATAATATCTGAGGAAAGTCCGGGCACCAGACAAACAAGATGCCGGATAACGTCCGGCGGGTTATTCTTCAAGGAATAATTTAGGGAAAGTGCCACAGAAATTATACCGCCTTCGGGTAAGGGTGAAATGGTGCGGTAAGAGCGCACCGCACGTTTGGTAACAAACGTGGCAGGGCAAACCCCATCTGGTGCAAGACCAAATAGGAACAACTGATGGCTTTTGTCATCCGGTACGTTTGTCTACTGTGTTGTTCGGGTAGGTCGCACGAGCTATATAGTAATGTATAGCCTAGATGAATGATCATACATGGGGCTTTATTGCCCTTGGACAAAACCCGGCTTATAGGCTAGCTTGCACACAATCATAATGAAGGCATAAAAGGACGATAGTGTGCGCTGTTTCAGCTCAACAAACCGATTGTAACTGGGTAGGTTTTATGAAATTCTGATTGATATAGCGTTAAATAGCTTGTGTAAAAGAATTTAAAATTTCGACACAAGGAGACTGCTGAAATAAAATAATAGTCGGTTTATGAAGATGTTTTTGGAAAGGGCTGCATCCTATTCATTAACCTCTATAGCTAAAGCAAGCGCTTCACCACCACCAATACAGACAGCCGCAATACCACGTTTTAAATTTTTGCATCTTAAAGCATTAATCAACGTCACAATAATACGTGTTCCAGAACATCCAATAGGATGTCCTATTGTACAGGCACCACCAAATACATTTATTTTATCACGTGGGATGCTCAGTTCTTGCATTGCAACCATGGGGACCACTGCAAAAGCCTCGTTAATTTCAAACAAATCAACACTATTTATATTCCATCCTATTTTAGATAGAAGATTTTTTATAGCGCCGACCGGTGCCGTTGTAAACCACTCTGGTGCATGTGCATATTGTGCTGTACCAATAATATGTGCTTCAATAGGCAGCTCTTGTTTTTTTGCATGTGCTTCATGCATGAGTAATAAGGCAGCCGCACCATCTGCTAAAGAGGATGATGTAGCAGCTGTCACCGTTCCTTCCTTTTTAAAAACAGGTCGTAAAGAACTAAATTTATTAACAATAACTTTTTGCGGTGGTTCATCTTGATTAATTGTCACCATGACACCATATCCGCTATCAAAAGTTATGGGTGTGATTTCTTTTTGATGATGGTGAATATTTTGATGATATTTTTCAAATGTTTCTATAACGAATTCTTCTTGCATAGCCCGGGATAGGTTATATTTTTCTGCTGTTGCTTCTGCAAAGGCGCCCATTAAAGTGCGGGGAGAAGGTAAATTGTCCCCACATGCATCTTCTAAACCATCAAAAAAAAGGCTGTCAACAACTTGCCCATGCCCCATGCGTAAACCAGAACGTGCTTTTGGCAGTAAATAGGGCGCATTACTCATACTTTCCATACCCCCTGCAATCACAGAAACGGAATGACCAGATTGGATTTGATCAACACCATACATGACAGAACGCATCCCAGATCCACATACTTTGTTAATGGTTGTGGCTGAAATGGAATGTGAAAGTCCTGCTTTCAATACAGCCTGTCTTGCAGGTGCCTGACCTAATCCCGCTTGTATAACACAGCCTAAAATAACATCATCAATAGAAAAGTTATTATGGGTGACTTTTTTCATTAAGCCTTTAATAGCTTCAGCACCTAAGTTTGTTGCGGTTAAACTCTTCATCCCACCTTGAAAAGCACCAATAGGCGTGCGATTTGATGCCATAATAACAACAGAGGAACCATTCAACGACATATCATTACATTTAAAAAACATTCTATTATAAGACTACCCTATTTTTATTCAGCAGAATATATCTCTGGGTTGCCATTCTTAAGGTGTATAAACCTAACGTCTTAAATTATTTTAAGTGACGCAAAACAAGTGGTTTTGTTGAAGGTCTAAATAACAAAATTAAAGTAATGAAAAGATGCTGCTATGGCTTGTACAAAACCGAATCAATTTTTCAAAGATTGTTTCTGGATTTACTTGGTTATAAGGTGTTTGCATGAAATCAACAGGAAATCCCAAAGAGCCGTTTTTTTGGGAGATCTTTTCTTGCTCTTTTGTTTTCGCTCATGGTTTGATGACAGTGACAAATGGAGTTCATTGGTTGTTATGCGATAAAAAAGAAAGGAAATCTAAATATGAAAAAAAGTTTTTTAATCCCCTATCTGGTTTGGCTCGGCTTCAGCAGCAGAACACCTATACATGCCGTTGAAAAATCGAGAATCGCTTATGAAGCTCTCAAAACATCCCATGAAGTAAGACTTACGAGTACAGTAAAAGATGAGGAAGGCTTAGTATATACTATGGTAGCAGCTGCACCTGGTTTATCAAGTCATAACACAATGGAAAGAGTACAAGTCACATTAGAGATAGAACAGCTTATTCGTGGCTATCTTGAATTTTGTGCAGGAGATATAGGACCACACGCCAATAATGATGGCATCAAAGCACTTGTTACCTTCCCTATCACACAAAATATACAAGTTCTGCAAACGGTGTTAGAAAATTTAAGCGGATATGATCTTGCTAATACAAAATGCAGCAATGGTTATGCAGGCATGCCGATTCAAGATGCTACTTTCGGACATGTTAAACCATTTCCATTAATATATATACCAAAAATTAAATAGAAGTGTTAACTAAATTTTAGTCAACAGTGATGGATAATCAATATATCGCCACTATTTGTTTTTTAAAGGGTTACATGATGAAAAAAATTGGTTTAGGACTAGTGGCATTATTAGTAAATGTATCTATAATGCAGGGAGCAACGCTAGAGAGTTCTGCAGGCACAGATACTAATGCATTACCAGTAGTCATTCAAAGCCCTTATCATGCTATGGCGGATCACGTTAAAGCGATAAATGATCAAAATATAGATGCTCGCTTATACACTAGCCTTGATTATATTTTGATGGAATTTATGTTTCAACATGGATTTGGGCTGATGTTTACAGACCCTAAATTTGCGCAGTTGCCCGCTATGGATATATTTAAACCTACATTTGTTAATGCTGTGACTGAGGGCACAGATGGATATACTCAAGATCCTGACTTTTTGAAAACTCTATCGGAATTGGGCTGGGATTATGCGCGTCAATTTTATATTCGGGGACTAAATAATGGTGATTATGGTGTAACGCCTAATGCAGATGCAATAACCCGTCTTGCAGACTCAGGCTGGAAAGATGCTTGTCAAATCTGTGACATAAAACGATTTCATAAGGCAAGAAGTACAACAGAAGGTTACGATGAATTAAGGTGTGTAGCTGATAATGGGGACCGTAGTGCACAATCGGATATCGTACGCATGACAACGTCAAAAGCGAGAGTGGCACACCTTAAAGCCCTTGTTGCCTTAGGATGGGATCCAGTCTGCACCCCAGAGGCCATAAAAGAAGCAGAAAAAAAATATGGTGTCAAAGAAGATGCAACAGGTTTGCAAGAACTTGTTAAACTTGGCTGGCCTTCTGCACACAAGGCACATTTCAAGGGAATAACGGAAGGTCTGTATGGTATTGAACAAAACCCAGATGAATTAAAGCGCCTAGCAGAACAAAGACGTGTTGCTGACTTAGAAAAGCCATATAATAAGCGTTCTTTTTTTTATGACATTCATAACCCATATGCATTATACCTTAAAGGCTTAGCGGAAGGTACATACGGCATATGCCAAGACCCAGATGAATTAAAACGATTAGCATTCAGCGGATGTAAGTATGCACAAAGTCTATACGTTTTTGGATTAGCGCATGGCGCATATGGTATTAAACAAGACCCTGCTGAGCTGAAACGTTTAGCAGAAATATTTAGAGAAGTAGAATTTAGAAAACTGTGTGCAGATGGCTATTTTGATGGGCATGGTAAAATTGCTGACTTGGGTTATTTCCATAACGGCAGTATGTATGATGGACTGGACTGGGATGATGCACATGCCTGGTATATAGAGGGTTTAGCACATGGTGAATACGGATTTAAACAAAATCCAGAAGAACTTATCAGGCTTAAATATTTAGATTGGCGCGCGTTATGGCGTGTTGTGCGCGGTTATGCACATGGCGAATTTGGCATTGAAAAAAACTTAGACGCATTGAAAGATCTTGGTGATCGTGGTTCACTGGAAGCAAGACGACTTTTTGCTGAGGCGTTATTAGAACAAAATTCAGATGACCTTAAAGTATTAGCAGATTCTGGCTGTCCTGTTGCGCAAAAAGTTTATGTGGAGGGGGCGATGAAGAATGCAGGCTTAAGACTAGATCATGCGGAACTAAAACAACTAGCCCAAAAAGGCTGGAAGTCAGCGCAAACTCAATATTTTAAAATACTATTAATGCAGTATAAGAATACTGAAGCTGTTCAGTTTTTAAATGGAATTTTATTGCAAGAAACACCTGATTTCTAGATATAGTCATATCGCTGCCAACATTCTATACCGTAAGGCAATACAAAATATGAGTGCATTAAATGCCGGGCACAGGCACAAACAGTGCAAATACTAAAATGATATGGTGGTGCGGCATAACGTTTTGGAAAACGCTTGCAAAGCGGATTCAAAGCGTAAACGCTCAAATTCAGATATCCTGAAATCATCTTTTTTATGATGTTCTTCCTGGTTTTCTATATATTTTTGAACATCTTCTTGGTTTAGATTACCAACTGTCACGACAAAATATCCACGTGCCCACAGATGCTGGCCCCAATATCACTTCTTCAGATGTGTAAATTCCATGAGCAATTTTCGGCTCGTCTTTCCTTTAATATATTGCACTGCTTTTGAAATAGAGAGACTTGGCGGCACAGACAGAAGAAGATGCACGTAATCAGCGCTCACATACTGCCACTAACAATATCTATATACCCTAATTCGGGATTATTTTTTTG
>DPKF01000198.1 GCA_003542655.1 Holosporales bacterium | reverse complement strand
GTTAACACTAAAAAATAATTCTGAATTAGGGTTATTATGTAGATTCTATATCATGCGCGCTCCGTATATAAGTACTGTACGGAAAAAATAGATTAGGTAAATAAAAAAAATATGATATATTATGGATAGATAACAATTTCAGGAGTATCAACTATGTCTAAAGATTTTAACGATCCAGTTGCAAGAACATCAGCGCAAACCACATCTATGGATGCAGGCTTACGTTCTTACATGATCAGTGTTTATAACTACATGGCAATGGGCCTGGGCTTTACAGGCCTGATCGCTTACCTTGTTGCAGGGAACCCTGCATTAATAAAGGCCCTCTTTAATGGTCCTCAGGCATATATTGTGATATTTGCCCCCCTTATACTGGTGATGGTAATCGGTGCTAAACTACAAAAATATAGCTTTCCGACAGTGCAAACACTTTTTTGGGCTTTTGCTGGGCTTATGGGGTTATCCTTAAGCTCAATATTTCAAGTTTATGAACTTGGAAGCATTACTGAAACATTTTTTATGACAGCTGCTATGTTTGGCACAATGAGCATTTATGGCTATACAACCCATAGAGATTTAACGTCTATAGGTTCGTTCCTTCATATGGGTGTTATTGGCTTAATTATAGCCTCTGTTGTGAATATGTTTATGCAAAATGGCGCTATGCAATATGCTATTTCAATGATCGCTGTTCTTGTTTTTACGGGTTTAACGGCCTATGACACACAAACGATTAAATCACTTTATAATCCCAATCAGTCAAAGGATAATCTTGGTAAAATAGCTATTTATGGTGCTATGCAGCTATATCTTGATTTTATCAATATATTCCTGGCACTTCTCCAATTGTTTGGTAATCGTCGTTAAAACAATCGTTACTTATAATTCTAACGCCCTCTATTTTAGAGGGCGTTTTTGTTATCAACGACTATCTCGGCTTTAGCCGGTAGTTTGGAAAACGATTGAAAAGCAGATTCAAAGCGCAAACGCTAAAATTCAGATATTCTGAAATCATCTTTTTTATGACGTTCCTCCTTGTTTTCTATATATTTTTGAACATCTTGCCAGTTTCCGTTGTATTTATCATCCATAGATTATTTACTGCATTAACTTAATTTATATAGCATAATCAGTAACCGAATGCCATTGGATATCAATAAGCCCCGGTAAGGCCTTTCTACAACCTTATTGTTTTTTTGTTGATTTTTTTTTGTTTTATGATATTGTAAAAAAAACAAAGCAATCAGATAGTCTAATATAATGAAGAATTTTCTAAAATTTTTAAGTATTTTTGTTCTCTTTCAAACTGCAAATGCAAGTGACCCAATTGATTATTTTAAAGCAGGCACTTTAAGGGTTAATTTGGACACTGGCTTTACTAAAGATGATGCATTTAGTGTTTTGTCCAGCACGCTTCGGGCAATTCCAAAAAGAGATTTTACCATAGATGGTTTTGCTGATGATTCTTGGCACAGGCCTGGTAGTAAAGGTGAATTAGATTCATGGCTACAAAGCGTTCCACTCTGGAATAAAGCTAGTTTTTTGAAATTATGTGATTTTGCTTTTGGAATAAATTCGTCTAAACAAAACAAAAAAAATACGGTGAGTTATGATGCTGTTATTTATCTCAAAGCCTTTATGCAACAACATTTTCAAGGTGAAATTTCTGAAGAAAGCAAGGCTTTAGATTTTGCAGAACATGTTCTGGATTGTTTATCTGAACAAAACATGGTATTCCCTTGTCTACAGCACATAACGTTTAATATTGAGTTGGCCAAAGCAAGTTTACCATTTTTTTGTTTGGAAAATATGCAACCATTACAGCAAAATTTTTCGGGCTTTTTGCGCAGTTTTTTGTTTTTGTATAACAAGCAAAAATTAGCCACAAAAGCTATTCCTTCAGTTTGGGTGCATCACTATTTGGAACATTATTTTGGCCAAACACGTTCAGAGAGTGTTTTAAAATCTGATTCTTATGAAAACCTAGCTCAGGCCTTGAAGCGTAACATTAAGTTGCTAGGTTTTAATGCTGAATCAGCACTAAATCCCTACAATGCTTTAGTTGCGCATTATGATTATTTAAGAACTAAGCGATGTTGTTCTGCTCAACGTTTTTTTGACTGGGGTGATATGCTTGTTTCAGGACAATGCAATATTGGTCTTGCTGGTGAGCAATTGAGTGATTCTCAAAAAATTCGGGAATGTGCGCATTACTTATTTCGGTGCGCCTGGGAATTACCTAAAGCAAAGGTATTGCTTGCTGAAACAATTATTCGCGGTGTGATGCTTAATGAAAAAGGTGGAACAATTGATAATAGACAAAATCCTAATGCCCATTTTGAGCATGCAGCTAGAATTTTAAGAGATGTTTTAAGCATGCGAGGGCAAGATAATTATATGCGCGCAAAAGCGTTTGATCAATTGGCATTATTAGTGTTGTCGAATAAGATTCATGTGGATGAAAATAACAAACCATTTACTTCTTTAGCTGAAGGAATTGCTTTTTGTAGAAGAGCCTGGAAATTTACATTAAGTAACGCTAAAGGAGAAAAAAGAAAATATCTTACTGGATTAAAACTTTTAAATACCTATATGAAAACGGATGTTTTGGATGCTGATGCAAGTGCACTTTGTGTGTTGTTAGCGCCACTATATAATATTGATCCTTTTGCAAAATCGCAATTTCTTTTGACTTTTGGTCAATTAGCCATGCAAGGAAAATGGTCAAGAAAAAAAGATGATTCCGTTCTTCGTGAAACAGATCGTGCAAGATATGCCTTTGAGTGTTTTGAAGGGGCTCTTGCAGAGCTTGATAAATTAACATCAGATATTGATAAACTTAATATAATTCCATGTAGATCACTCGCCAAGCAGAATATGGCGCGTGTTTTAGTTAAGCATCCTGATTTATTTCCTTTAGAAATTCAAGAGGTTCAAGCCCGTATGGAATACATTAATGAATTGCTGACAATACCCACTAAAGCAGGACTTTTTGCAAATTTTTCACAAGAAGATTTTAATGCTACGTTTAGTACGCATGTTGTGCGAGGGCTTGCTTTGTTAAATATTGCATCTGATGTAGGCAAGGCAGTTGAAGAATTTAGGATGGGGGCACTTAAAGGTGAGTATTCTGCTTATGAGCATTATATGTATCATACAGGCATACCTTCTGAAGGATTTTTTGATGAGGAATCTAGCGATGACGATGAGGTTTCAATAGAGGATGGGGCAGTAGAATTGGGTTCTCCAGTTATGGGTGAAGATAGCTTACGCGTTCAACCAGTTGAAGAAGATCAAATGCAACAAGCACGAGAAATGCATTTGGCTGCTTTGAATTTGGCAGAAGAACGAGAAAATAGCGTCCAAGAAAAAGCAAGAAATGCAATAAGAAATGCGGATAGGAAAGCCGAAAAACGTCGAAGGATGCAGGAACGTCTTGCGGCAATAACTCAAATGCCTCTCGCACCAGTGACAGATAACACCAAACCTTGGGAAATAAAACACTTTGGGAAAGCGGTGGAGGAATATAAAAATTTAGAAAGTAATCCTACTGAACAAGCCCGTTACATGACCCTTCTTAATGCGATCCAATTAGATGATAAAACAGGAAAGCCGGAAACTCTTACAGGCGTTTGCCTTTCTGACGGAACACCAATCCTGACTAGACGTTTCTCCCGAAACGACAGAATGGTTTATTCGTTATCAAACCAAGAAACTAATCCTGTTCTTACAATTTATGGTTTAAAAGGACACGATGATACTGTTTTAGCAATGTTAAGAACTCGAATCGCTGGCAACAAGAGATAAAGGAATCACCATAAGCGGAAGTTGTCAAGTAAGTTGTCGCCTTTTTAAATTAGGCGGCTCTGTTTTTTAGGCAGACGTCGCCAATGTTTAACCCGTGCCAAATTTTAGCCATCCCCTTAACCTGTGAAGTGAAATAAGGTAACATAAGGTATATTTTTACTTTCAAATCATAATATCCATGGCAAAGCTGACAATTAACGATAAAGAAATAGAGATTGATAATAATGCCACTGTGATGGATGCGTGCAAAAAAGCGGGTATAGAAATTCCGCACTTTTGCTATCATCCCAAACTTTCTATTGCGGGAAATTGCCGCATGTGTTTGGTTGAAATTGAACGGTCCCCAAAACCTGTCGCCAGTTGTGCGCTGCCCGTTGCAGAAGGCATGATTGTAAAAACCAATTCACCCATGGTTGAAACCGCAAGAAAAGATGTATTAGAATTACTCTTATTAAACCATCCTTTAGATTGCCCTGTGTGTGATCAAGGTGGGGAATGTGATTTACAAGACCTTACGATAAAACATGGTCCTGGAAAAAGCGCAAATATTTTTCCACGGCGCCTTGTCTCAGAAAAAAACATGGGGCCCCTTGTAGGGACTGTTATGACGCGCTGTATTCACTGCACGCGTTGCGTTCGTTTTATGAATGAAGTTGCCGGATCACCAGAAATAGGCGCATTTTCTCGTGGTGAAGATATGGAAATTTCTACCTATTTAGAAAAAAATCTAGATTCTGAATTGTCTGGTAATATTATTGATTTATGTCCTGTCGGCGCCTTAACCTCCCTACCCTTTAAATTCCAAGCAAGATCATGGGAAATGGAACATATCAATAGTATAGATATACATGACGCTGTGGGCTCGAACACGCGCCTAGACGTTCGCGGTGTTAATGTGATGCGCGTACTACCAAGGTCAAACG
>DPKF01000059.1:4429-4836 GCA_003542655.1 Holosporales bacterium | reverse complement strand
TGGCTTGTTTTTGGAATGACTATATATGCACGGATAACCGAAGAAGAACTATCTAAAGACAAAACCTATGATGTTAGTTTTTTACTCAGCATGGGTGGTGGCAATTGATCTTCCTTTAGGGACCGAAAAAATTTACATTATAGCCTCAGAAAAGATATTGTAGAAGATGTAAAAAAAATATGTGCATCAATCACGCCAGAAACATACAATAAGATGCTACCTTATTGAAAAGAAAACAAGCAGCGTGCAGAAGAATTTTTGAATCTTGAAACCAGGGTTCTGAAGGCATTTTTTGAAAAAATGCGCTAAAATCCGATCAGTTGCAAATTGAGTGCATAACCTGATTAAAGCTCGGTAAAGGGTTTTGAGATGAATTTTCTGTTTTGGATAGGGTTGTTTTCTGATGG
>DPKF01000059.1:0-4352 GCA_003542655.1 Holosporales bacterium | reverse complement strand
CCACCAAATCAGTGGCCCTCTATCATTAATAGTGCCGCAAAATATTTAAGAAAAAGTTAACGGAATACAAAAAATAATTGGGTTTGGATTTTTTTGAAGCACATAGCCCCTTCAAGAAAACCACCACTATCCAGTTTGTCCAGTCACAACTTTAATCCCAAATTAGGGTTCATGGGTAAGGTACGCAATATTTTTGATGATCTGTAATCGTGAAGAAATACATATTCAATCTAAAATTTTAATAAACTCTTAACTTTTGTCCCTTTAAGCTTGATGATAGAACTTGTTATATTTGTTTAAAGAGAATATATGAAACGCCTTAAATTTTTAAAACTGTGCCGTACCGCATCAGCATTTATAGCATTCAGTAGCCATCATATGCAGGCGACAGCAATGGAAAGTGCTGAACTTACACCATGCTCGCGATTTGTTGGGGCAGATAAAACGCCAATCTCTATCGGTGCAACTTCAATTGCACAATATTTTGATTCACCTCAAGCATTAAAAGCGTTTACGAATGAATTAACAGCTTCTGTTAATACTTTTTTGGAAGGTACATGGAGACTAAAGCCAGATGATTATCGTTCATTAGAAGAAATATTTGGATTATTTCTTAGAAGCATGGACGGATTAGGTGAGCCTGGCTTATCTCCGGAGGAAAAACAAAATCAATATAACAGCGCCCTTGACCGATTCTGTACACAGCATGAAGCAGAAAATAAATTTGCTACGAAGGAGTGGTTAAACAGATATACTTCAATCTCTCATAAGTGCCTTCCAAAACCAGAGAAAAAGCCCGTCCTAACAAATGACGATACGCTGAATGCACAGCTTGCAATACGCTTTCACTTTGTTCTGCCCGATTCTTGGATTGAAGTATTGGTTGATACGGCAGTACGAACAGATCCACTGCAAATGCACCGTTATTTTTTTGAAGAGGCAACTGTTAAAGATAACCCACAATTTTTTTTAAGGTACGAATTACTAGGAAACACAAGATTGCATCCTATAGGAACTGATACACTAAATGCATTTTTTTCAAGTAACTATAAGCCTGATTTGGTTGAGCAAGTTTGGCGCTATTTACGCAGGATCACACGCCCTATATATAGGGACCTCCAATTAAATGTATTGTTTACAGAGGAAGAGTCTTTGTTAACGGAAGAACAATTTAAAATTCTCTTGGAAAATAATACATTACCACCTTATCCAAAAACTGAAGAACAAGCCAAAAAACTTTTTGATATTTTGCATCGTACAGAATATAGTGAAGAGCAGAAGAGTCGACTACAAAAATATGATATGACGAATGCTATTCAGTTTTGCCTTGCAGCAGCAGAAGCTGTTGCTATGCATTTTGAAAATGTAAAAATGACGACAAAGAAATAGGCTGTAACTGATTGAGGTAGCATCCATCATAATATACTGGATTTCATGCCCACCTTTCAAAAATGGGTTAACATAAAAAAAGGGAAGTAAAACTTCCCTTTTTTTTATAAATTGATTAGTGGCTGCTAAAGATGCAGATCACAATTAGAAACCTTCACGTTCCAAACGCTTGCGCATAAGTTTACGGTAGCGACGAACGGCTTCGCCTTCTTCCCGTACACGTTTTTCAGATGGTTTTTCAAAGTGACGACGCATCTTCATTTCGCGGTAGATGCCTTCACGTTGCATTTTTTTCTTTAATACACGTAACGCTTGTTCTACGTTATTATCACGAACATTGACTTCCACGGTAATCAACTCCTTTCTGTTTTAGATTAAATTTCATGCACAATGCACAAAATATCAAGATAAATTCAAAAGCGAACTTATGCTTCTTGATTTGTTTTTTCTTCAGCGTCCGATGCTTTTCCAGCCTGAACTAACGCTTCTTCTTGAGAAAGGGCAACGTTTACAGAAACATTAACGCTAACTTCAGGATGCAGTGCAACTTGAACGGTATGGATACCAAGATTTTTAATAGGGACTAAAATATTAACCTGTGCGCGATTAATTTTATAGCCAGAAATTGCTAATGCATCTGCGATATCTTTACTACGTATAGATCCATAAAGAACACCCGTTTCTGAAGCTTGACGAATCAGAATAACAGATACGTCATTCATCTTTGATGCTGCATGTTCAGCGTCTTTTTTCTTTTCTAAATTGCTTGCTTCTAATACTGATTTTTGTTTCTCAAAAAAAGCAATATTATCATTTGTTGCACGTAAAGCTTTTTTTTGTGGCAACAAGAAATTGCGTGCGTAACCAGACTTTACGTCTACCATTTGGCCCATTTGACCTAATTTTTCTATTCGTTGAAGCAAGATGACTTGCATGAATACTCTCCTTAACGACTGTTATATTGGAATCTCTTACTAATACCGACAACGGACTCCATAAGTCCTAACAATAGCACAAATACAAGTGGATGGCCAAGGAAAAATAGCACGCCCAACACAATATTGATTGTACGTTTTTTATACCCATAGCTTCTGCCAACAATTTTAAAAACCTGAACACCAAGCATAAGCAAGGGCATTGCACTTAAAACTGTCAAACATGAAAAGATGATCTGCACAAATTCAGGCACCTGCAATAGAGATGCTGTTATACCTGCACTTAAAAATATGACGAACGGAACATCCCACCAAAGTGCATAGCTATAATCTTCTGGGTGATTGTCCCAAGACCATAGTTTGAACCTTCTCCCTGTGCTGAAGGCAACAAGAAATGAAAATAAATGTATAGATAACAACATAAACACGATACAGTCCGGTAATTGTTGCAAAATCTGCTCTGTTTTTAAACCGCATGTTTTTGCCAGTTGATCAAAAACGGGCATTGCACCTTGGTAGGCACCATAAAAATATGCCTGAACTTGAGGAATAGAAAAAGCAAATGCATAGACAAGGCATAAACCAAAAATAAAAACAGAAAACATTTTTGGCAGGCCAAAGTTTGTTAAGGGAAAATCTTGTTTTGATTGTGATAATAGATGATCTAACGTTCTAAAACGGTAGACTGAAATCCATAAAAGAATGGGCATTAGAATAAACAGGAAAAATGATAGTAAAAATTCTTGGCTTTGCGTGGCACCGTAAAAAAGAAAACAAGTTGGCACGACTGAAATAAGAACGCCGATAATGCCCGCACGTATGCCTGCAAAATAATAAACCGCAGGTACGATTAGGAGAAAAATGCCCCCTAACGACAAAAATGCGGCACCAAAGATGCCGCATAAAAAACTTATAGCCATAGGCCCTAAGTGAGTCATTCTAGGTGTTCACATATGGCATCAACGCCAGATAACGCGCGCGCTTAACAGCTGTTGCTAGCTCACGTTGTTTTTTTGCACTAACAGAGCTGATGCGGCTTGGTGTCATTTTACCACGTTCTGATACAAACTTGGAAAGCGTACGGATATCCTTATAGTCAAGAACCATTGCCTTTGGCCCTGTAAAGGGACAAGACTTGCGGCGTCTAAAAAACTGACGCTTTACCATTAATGGTCTTTGTTCTTGGTTACGATCAGTTGTGTTTTCTGTTCTGTCAGACATATCTAATATCCCTCTCTCTTAGCTGGTCTTTTAAACTCTGCTGGATCAACTTCATCATATTTTGTAACAGTTTCTTTAAAAGATTTCTGTTGCATCAAAACTGATGGATTTTTATCGAGGCATTCAGCGCGTACAGTCATATAACGAAGAACGTTTTCGTCTAGACGCATTGTGCGTTCCATTTCTTTTACTGTGTCAGAATCAACAGCAAAGTTCATCAGAACGTAATGTCCCTTTTTATTCTTTTTAATCGGGTACGCAAGGTTACGTAATCCGCATAATTCTGTCTTTGCGACTTGGCCACCAGCATCTTTAATCATTTGATTAAAGCCTTGCGCCATTGTGTCCACTTGGTTTGCCGTAATATCTTGGCGTGCAATAAATACCGTTTCATAAAAACGTTGCATAATTATTCCTTTCGGTTAATGGTTTTTAATTTATATCGCAGGTACGCGGTATAAACATTTTTATAAGACCACAGCTCAATCCTAAAGAAGGAGCAAGGAGTTGTTACAATAAATCATATTATATACTAATAAGCACATAAGTCAAAAAAAATATGACGATCTTTCATATTTCACAACCGATTGCAAGCTTAGCAAATTATAATTTTCTTTTATGACTGGCACAAAAAGATTAGAATGATTAAATCTTATCAATGCCCTTATAAATTTAATCATAATAGTAAAGATTACACACATGACACATATTAAAAAAAGTCTTATTGGTTCAGATTTACATGATTTACAATCTTTGTGTCAGGCTTTAAATCAACCAAAATTTAGGGCACAACAAATTTTTGATTGG
>DPKF01000003.1 GCA_003542655.1 Holosporales bacterium | reverse complement strand
TACTACTCAGAACCATACAGTTAACATTAATGAAATATTGATTCATATCAGCATCAACCCATTGTTTTTGAGGAGGTTTTTTCTTAAAAAACATGGAAAACCTCCACTTTAATTCCATTTAACTGTGCGTAGTCTATGGCACGCTCTATATGGACCTGTTGCATTGGAAGGGGAGATTTAGGTACTCCTAAAAATAATTCTCTTGATTTTATCATTTGTTCAGCTAATCTAAAACGATCTAAAGTATGCTCCGTAAAATTAATCATAGCATATTGCCCTTTAGGGTGCTGTAAATCTGTTGTGGGTTTTCTAATTTTGCCGTGGTATTGGTATTCATTGTTTTTACACTAATTGCACGTTTTGTAGCACGATCATAATAATCAAAGGTTTTAAAGTTAGCTGGCAAACGCGAACCTTGCGGTAAGCGCGTCCCAACGAAATCTTCAAAAGGCATACCCTGTTTTTGAATGCCCTTACCCCATTCAAGATGATCAACACGAACAGAGCGCGCCGTACCAAACTGAGCACTTCCTTTACCTGTCATGGTATCATAAGCGCGTCTACCAGCGCTAGCGGCACCTTCAAAAGAACGCTCTGCGGCTTCTCCTACTTTTGTACAGGCTTGGCCAACGGTTGTACCCTCCAGTGCTAGCCCAAAGGAAAGCAGTTTATCGTGAACGGTTCCAACCATGGTTTTAAGGCCTGGAGTTGCTTCGTATGCGTATGCCAAGGCACCCTGTCAATCCGAACACTTTAATCCTGTAGAGTCTCTTTCATGTCTCAAAAAATATGGTTTGATGCGGTGTTTTTATAAAGAAAACTACCCAGCTGCGTTTGCACCAGCAATAATTTCTACCAATTCGCTGGTGATTATAGATTGTCGTGTACGATTATAATTGATCTTCAACTTCACAACCATATCCTCAGCATTACGTGTGGCATCATCCATTGCAGACATGCGGGCTGCTTGTTCAGACGCATCAGATTCTAAACCAGCTGCATATAAAATAGTATGTAATGCACACTGCAATAACTGGGGAAATACTGTTTCAGCATGTGGTTCTATTAATGGACAATCCGCATTTACGTATTGTGTGTCATCATCAATTGTTAGGGGAACTAAGGTTTTATGGGTTGGTACCAAGGTCAGGGCATTTTTAAAATGCGTATAAATAATCTCAACACGTCCAATCGTTCCAATATTTAATAGGTTCACAATATGTGTTGTCATTGTGCCTGCATTATCAAAATTCAAATTATCAAAGGGGCTTAGATCAGGTAAGATATTTTCCATAAAATGGCTATTTAAAAAAGATATAGCCCGCTTTCCAACGCCAAAGCAAAAAAACGAGGCACTATTGTTTGAATGATTATGTATGCAATTAGAAAACTCTTTAAACATTGCTGCGTTAAACCCACCACACAGTCCACGATCACCAGCATATAAAATATACAAAGTAGGTGCACTGCTCCCTGTTGCAAGCAAAGGTAATCTATCAAGCTCGCTAAAATAGCGTGTTTTAGAAACCGCAGCTTGAACAGACTGAATGTATGGTTTTATATTATTGACCTGTTCTAAGGATTTACGAAATTTAGAGACAGCAACCATCTTCATAGCAGACGTTATTTTACGTGTATTTGTCACACTTTTAATGCGTGATCTTAACTGTTTCAGTGTACTCATGGCGTTTACACCTATGCTACCTTTTCTTGTTGAATCGTAAACTCTTTTAGCGCTTCCTCAATAGCTTGTATCAGCAAGGTTTCAGTGTCTTGACTGAGAACCTTATCATTATTAATGGTATCAATAATACTGTTATGATAGTCATGAATATAGGTCAGTAAATATTTTTCAAATGCTGTAATTTGTTCAGTTTTTATTTGATCTAGGTACCCCTTAACGCCCGTATAGATAGAACATGCTTGCTGCCCTAATGAAAGAGGAGAATTTTGAGGCTGCTTTAAAAGTTCAACTAAGCGTCTACCTCTGGATAATAGCTTTTGTGTAGAAATATCAAGATCAGATGCAAATTGAGAAAAGGCAGCCATTTCACGAAATTGCGCTAAATCTAATTTAATTGAACCTGCAACAGATTTCATAGCTTTTGTTTGGGCAGCAGAACCAACGCGACTAACAGATAACCCAACGTTAATTGCAGGCCGAATACCTTGATAAAACAAATCTGATTCTAAAAATATTTGCCCATCTGTAATAGAGATCACATTTGTTGGAATATAGGCAGAAACATCACCTGCTTGCGTTTCAATAATAGGAAGTGCGGTTAAAGAACCCCCTCCATGAGCATCTGACAATTTTGCAGCACGTTCTAATAAACTTGAATGTAAAAAGAATATATCACCAGGATATGCCTCACGTCCAGGAGGCCTGCGTAACAATAAAGACATTTGTCGGTAAGCAACGGCATGTTTTGATAAATCATCATAAATAATCAGTGCATGCATGCCATTATCGCGAAAATATTCCCCCATTGCACAAGCAACATAGGGCGCTAAATATTGGAGTGGGGCGGGATCAGAGGCAGTTGCTGCAACAACGATAGTATATTCCATTGCACCATGATCTGTTAACATTTTGACAAGCTTTGCGACAGATGATCTTTTTTGCCCTATGGCTACATAAATACAAAATAGCTTACCTTTATTATCCGTGCTTTCATCATTTTTCTTTTTTTGATTTAAAATCGTATCAATAGCAATTGTTGTTTTACCTGTTTGACGGTCCCCAATAATCAATTCTCTCTGGCCTCGCCCAACGGGCACTAAAGCATCAATAATCTTAATTCCAGTTTCCATGGGTTCATGAACAGATTTTCTTGCAATAATTCCAGGTGCTTTTACATCAACCTTTGCTGACACAACATCTTTTAAATCTCCTTCACCATCGATAGGATTGCCAAGTCCGTCTAATACACGACCAAGTAATCCCATACCAACTGACACATCAACAACATGCTTTGTGCGTTTCACAAGATCATTTTCTCTAATTAAATTTTCCTGTCCAGCAATCACAACGCCAACATTATCTGCTTCTAAGTTTGTGGCAATGCCTTTAATGATAGTGCCGCAAGTAGCTTCTATATTGACCCATTCTCCAGCCTGAATATTATATAGACCAAAAACACGTGCGATTCCATCACTAACGGATAAAACACGCCCCGTTTCAGCCACATCTGCAACCCCGGTAAAATTTGCAATTCTTTCTTTTAACAGGCTAGAAATCTCGGTGGCTTTTGGCTGCATAATCTAAAGAATCCTTTTGGAAGATAATGTTTATAATATTGTCTATTATTACATATACCTGAAGGTCTTTCAAAATATATACCGACTGATTTTTTTTACATTTAGGACAAATAATATGCTATTCTTGGAAATCTATGACATAAATTCAATATCGTAAGGCATATGACTCAATCTTTTATTAAGACGTTAAGATTTATTCCGTCAAGTATTTGGGCTATCGGGCTTGCTGGTTTCCTACTCAATATTTCTTCTGTCATTGTATTTGGTTTATGCGCTTTGTATATGAAGTCATCCTTATCATCGACCATTGTTGTGATTGCATTACTTGAAGCATCTGTTGAGGTTTTATCAAACGTTACCAAGTTATTTTCTGGAATTTTAAGCGATTACTTAAGGCGCCGGAAAGTACTGATGCTTGTTGGGTTTGCCATGATCACAATAGCGCGCCCAATTCTTGCCATATTCCCATCAATTGAAGCTATATTTACAGCACG
>DPKF01000037.1 GCA_003542655.1 Holosporales bacterium | reverse complement strand
GTTGATTCAGCATTGCCAACAGTCCAATTCAGATTGTGTAACAGGCCTTTATTAATAGCGCGATCTTTGCCAACTGCAATCATGTCATAGGTTAAATCGCACAATGTAATGTTGGGTTCTAAATGATTAAACTTATCTAATATGCCAAAAGCAATATCACCCGTTCCGCCAGCAAGATCTAATATTTTGCAAGCCTGCCTTACTGGTAGCCTTGCAATAAAATAACGTTTCCAATAACGATGTAGTCCACCGCTCATGATATCATTCATACGATCATAATTTGATGCAACGCTTTTAAAAACATCCTGCACAAGGCCATTTTTAACAGCCGCTTCTACATTTTTAAATCCAAAATCTGTAAACATTATCACAATTATTTTATAAACTTAGTCTATGTTAGCATGATTCAAGCGTTCTGAAACAATTTCATTGTATTAGTAACGCTTTGACCATACTAAACCAGCAGAACTACCAGAGGAGGATTGTTCATACTCGTTATTATCACTTTTTCGTTGTGCAGCAAGCGCTGCCTCAAAAGATAAATTATCTGTAATGGCTGTTTCTATGATTAATTTACTTGTGCTATTTCCGGTACCTTGTTCTGCCAAAATTTCTGTATTATCTGTAATTTTTTTCCCAATACGTACAGCATAATTTGTTGCGCTATTGTCGCCAACGACTGCATTTGAATCGGCTTGCTCTGTAATTTCAAATGTATCAAAGCCAAAACCTTTGCGGATATCATCCATGATATTCAGACCTTTTTTTCCTTTTAAACGCCCTAAAGCAGCTGCAAGCTGAATACTTTGACCAGGACTTACCGAACCAGCTACTTTTCCAAATAGCATCAAGGACAAAATCTCGTCTTGTGCATACGATGGTGATGATTTAAAGGAAACAGGAGAATCTTGATTTGTATCAATAATCATTTTTAATTCTATATCACTCACTGTTTTACCGGCTGTCATTAAAAGCCACACATCATTTCGTTTTTCTTTTGCAAAGGCAACACTTGCAGATTCAATTTTTAAAGATGTACCAAAAAAATCTAACACGCCACTTTTTAATGATAGCTTGCCATCAAGCGATGGTTTATCAATTGGTCCTAAAACATTCATATCACCTTCCCAAATACTATGACTGATAATATTCCCATGGATTGTGAGTTTGCCATGTGTTTTTAATGTAATATCTAGCGGCAGAATATCCCGTTCGTTTTTAAGGAGGTGCTCCTTTTGATATTCCTTAGCATACTGACGTTTTTTAGGGTCTTTTAAATGAATCATTGGAATATCATCATCTGTATTAAGTTCATTCAAATTAATGGCTATTTTTTCAATATCTGCATGCCCCATGACTTTTGCATAAATACCGTCACCCTGAATTTTTAAGTCTCCACTGCCAACGCCTACAATGCTATCGCTATTAACAAGTAAAAAATTACGAACAATAAAATCCATTTTAACGTGGGGTTCTAGTAAGTTTGTAAAATCGATATATCCAGACATCGTTAGACGGCCAATATTCCAATTTTTTCCACGTAAAATCAGCGGTTCATCTGTTGCAGAGAGTGATTGAATAGTAACACGCGTACCTTGTGCCTTTAAATGGGCATTTATCTTATTAATGACTGTGCCAAATTCAGCTAATTCTACATAAGAATTTTGTGTTCGAATATCTCCATTAAGTATGGGGTTCAACACTGTTCCACTTAATCCTAATTGACAATTAATCTGTCCACTGAGACGGTCACCCGTTGCTGCAATTGCTGAAATAAGAGACAGATCCAAGTATCCTTTCAGTGAAGCTTTTATGGGTTTTTCTTTAAACTGTGCGATATAAAAACTGCCATCTGCAATAAAATCTGCCAGTTTTTTTCCTGAAAGCTTTGTGTTCCATTCAACGTGATCATCTTTTTTGGTTAATTCAAGCGCGCAGTCTAATGTTTCTTCTGCACCTGGTGTAAATACATTTAATTGCCCCCATTGCAAACCCTTTGCCGCTATCGTTGTTTTTATATTGGGGGTCTGCTTTGTGCCCGATAATGAAATTTCGCCATTAATTTTTCCAACCAACAGTGTTTTGTGTAAAAACCAATTTAAGATAGCAACTGGCATATTGGTAGCAGTAATAACACCGGTCCATTTTTGCAAACCAAATTTTTTATGGAATTCTAAATTTTGAAATTTGATCTCACCCGTTGTGGATTGTAGAATGCCATTTTGAACTTTTAATGGTGAGAAATTTATATGAACCGGGTCTTTTAAGTGCAGTTTTTGCTTTAAATGCTCAATATGAAAAACCTTAAAATAAACTTCATCTTTTTGATTATTAAATTGGCCTTGAATATCTATTTTAATGGGCGAGCTTAAATACCCAATTTTATGGGAGTCCGCATTAATCGAAAAAAGTATATTATTGAAAATATTACCTTTTAAAGAGGCACTGCCAGTTTGTGCTAAAAACAACTTTCCAATAGCTAACTGTTCAATTTTGTTAATAATGTCCACATCACCATTTCCATTTAAATTGCCCTTTATTGTAACAAGCTCTGTTTTTGAACGTGGAGACCGAAAATATTTAGAGAACAAATCGACTGCAATTTTACCCTTTTTAAATTGTGGAGAATAGTTGATGCATTTAATACTACCCTCTAAATGTCCGACTGTTGCAAAATCAAAAATAGTTGTCATCGGGGCCATATCTTTAATATTAATAGCAACGTCACCATTAAATTCATTAAATTGATGATCCGTCAGAAGATCAATTTTGACGAGGTTGTCTCCACGTGGCTTTATCTGCCCTTTCATAGAGAGTGTTTTGTTATGTAAGTTTATGGCAACCGAACTATCTTCAAAAAGGGAATCATCTTTATCACTTTTCAATATAATCATATTATTAGAAAAATCTGCATTGGTTTGCAGCGTTAAGGTATTATGATGCACTAAAGAAACGATAGCCTTTACACCCTGATTATAGGTTATTTTAATAGGATCGTTTACATTAAGGATATTTTTAAAAATATCCTTTGTGCCTATTTCTTCTGAGAGAAAAATTTCCGTTTCAATTGCTTCTTTATCTTTCTTTGTTTTAAGATCTATTTGACAGCTATCAATAACTAAATATTCTCTGACAATGGCACCTGATAAGCTAAGGGCGCCTTCTGCACTGTCAAGCGTTCCAAGCATAGACGTAAAACTATCTGCCATCTTACTGTGTGCTTTTCCAGATAGACTTAAACTTAATAAATCTCCATTTAAGCTCAGTTTTTTAATATCTAATGTGTTTTTCTCTGTGATAGAGCCCATTGACGATAGGCTGACTATTTTTCCAAAAAGAGGGAGCGTAAATTCTGCTGTATTTTGAACATCAAAACTGTACGACTTGCCATTTTGAACAGCACCTACCACATCAATATCGCCGTCAATGAAGGTAGCTTTTGTTTTAAAATCTGCTGTTAAAGATTGAAGATTAAAATCGTTTATTTTCAGAACCAGCGATAGCTTCTTTAATTTTTCCGCATATTGTTTTATATTTTCTGGGATATTTTTAAAAACTGTATAAATCATCTGATTTATACACGCAACATTCTTCGTGTCATAATTTAATATTGCAACCGTAAGGTCATTTTTATGATGAATTTGCGCATCTATCAAAGAACTATACCCAACTGGAGTCACACTAAAATGTGACCCGTCAGAGATTGGCTTATAATGACAAGCAAGGATACACGATTCTAAACCCTTCATTTGCATGTGGTCCATCTTCACTTGCTGCACATAAGTTTGCTTGATCATCATCAGTATATTTTTAATAATTATTTCTGGATTAGTATCTTGATTTGCGTCCAAAGTCGGCACATCAGGTATTGTAAAAACACTTTTCCTAATTTGAATTAATTTAATTTTCGGCCGAAAAGTTAATGTAGACCAAATATCTAACGACATAAAGACTGTTGTTAAATCACAGTTTATTTCATTAGTATTGATTTTTATTGCCCCAGCCTTCAGCGTAAATGGCCAAATACCACCAATATCAGTCACTTCAATATCAATATTTTGTGTATTGTGTAAAAAAGTTATCCCCTTATTCAAGATATGCTTTTGAACAACCGATAACTGCAAGCAGGAAAATACGAGTAACAGAACAACAAAGGTGGATAGCGTCATTTTTTTAAATATTTTTTTCATTAAAAAGCTTGTCCTACGCTAATGTAAAACTGAAATGGTGCATCGACTGTGCGCCCATTTAAACGTCTTCTCTTTTGTGGTATGGCGATATCGACACGAATTGGTGCAAAGCTTGTGAAGTAGCGTAACCCTATGCCATAGCCAGAGTAAAAATGTTTACGATCCTTCTTTACACTAGGCACTCTTTCACGGCTTACAAGGCCACCTTCGAAAAATCCAACAAATCCCCAATCACCGATTGTCCTAAAACGCACCTCACCGCCTAATTCTATTTTAGACCTACCGCCTAAGGGATTGCGATTATTATCCAATGGTCCCAGCATTTGATAAGAATAAGCGCGTACAGATCCAGAGCCACCGGCATAAAAACGTTTATTTAAAGGGGCAAAAGCCGTCTTTTTTAAAAACATTGAACCATATTTAATAAATCCAGCTAGAACAAAGCGTGGTTCGCCTGTTTCAGTTCTACTTAAAGGAAAATACGTAGCTGCTTCTGCAAAAAAAAGCCCCAGTCCCTTTGCACCCTCTAGTTTTCCAGCATACGGTGTTAAATTAATGCTTGCTTTTAATCCTGATGCCGGATCTAATTTTGAATTTGTTGTGTTAAAGGTAAAGCCAAAAGGTATGCCTAATAAGGAATGCGGGTGCTGTACACTATCTTGTTTTAGGGTTGCTTTTTCTGCAGAAACACCCAAGTAGCCTTTTAACTGAATCATATCTAGCACTGGTCGCTTAATGATAGCAGATGTACCAACGGTATCGCCACGATATGCACGTTGAATTTCGCGTCGTATAAAAACTTGTGTGTTTAATTCTTGTAGTGGCGCGCCACAATCTTGCAAGTCAAAAGTAACTTTTACGCGCTTAAGGCGTCTAGATACCTTAACAGACGTTCCCAAATGTTCTTGGCCACCAAATAGGTTATTATGGTGCCAGAAAAAATGCCCCCCGATACCATCTCCGGTTGCATATTTTAGACCAACACCAATAAAACGAGGGGCAGCCTCCGTTATTTTGGCATTTAAGGTAATGGGTTGTGCAATTGGGGTTTCGTTATCGTCAAGTTTGCATGGTGTGTTATCAAAAACGGACGGTTCTATATCTGAAGTTGATACAAGTTGCGTATTTGCCAAGGCGCTATTGGTTGCTTCAATGGTTTTTATTGAATATTGCTCTCCTGGTTTCCACTGAAAGCGATTTTTAATAAATTGCTCTTCAACGTTCTTTAGCCCTTGTACTTGTGCATTTTTGATAAAGACTAAAAGACCAGTTTTAACCTTAAAATTAAGCATAAGCGAATTGTTTTTATGATCAATTAAACCAACGGGTTCTTCAACGTTTGCAAATGGATAACCCTGTTCTTGTAAATATCGTTTTAATGCCTTTGCCGAATCTAAGATCTTTTTAAGATCGACATATTCAGAAGTATGTAGATTTAATATATCGTTTAAAAGGTTCTTTTTGCCGCCTTTGAATAGAGAAGGGTTATCTATACTATCAACATCAATCGTTGAAATTGTATAACGCTCACCTGTAATAATTGAAAATTTTACAACGGCTTCCTCTGGTTTTGCGCTAATGCGAAAAGATACTTTTCCACCCAAATAGCCATTAGAGGCTAGAATGCGTCTGAATTTTTTTTTATCTTCGTCTGACCTTTTGCCAAGGCCTGTGAGTGAAGTTGGAAGACGTTCAGATAACCGCACCAGCATTGAGATGTTTTTAAACTCTTCAATAAGATCTTCAGAAGCATCCCCTTTAAACTTTACAGAATATGGAATGCCGCTAATAGAAGCGTCTTCGTTTTTTGCTGCGTTCGTAATTATTTTTGTTTCTAATCTAGTTGCATTTTCATGTTTTTGAGCATCTAATTGTTCTGTACTGTCGGCTCCGCATTTGTTTATACTGAAAACGAGAACGTATAAAAAATAATAAAGCGCATTATTTTCTTTCTTAAACACGATACGTTAACCTATTAAGGAGCCTCTACATCTATTAGACTAGAATTTAGGAATGCGATCAAGGTAAGAAGAACACATAACATGTTTGGCGCATCTGTTTTTAGCATTGAAACTGCATGAATAAGGAAGGTTATTGATAGGGGCTATAAATTCTAAATTTGTCTCCCCTGTTTTAGTAATTGTTATTAAGGGAGGCTCTTACTTTAAGCTAAAAGAAACAAATTAAATATTTGAAATAAAAAAGCCCCCTAAAAATAGGAGGCTATTTATGAATTCACACGGTAGGTTTTTATCCCTGGCGTGCTTTAAAGCGTGGATTTTCTTTGTTGATCACGTAAAGACGACCTTTACGACGAACAATTTTACATGCTTTATGACGACTTTTTAATGTTTTAAGAGAGTTTGCAACTTTCATGATTTACCCTTTCGGTTTTGATGAAAAATCAAGTTTTTCACGAATTCTAGCACTTTTACCAGTACGATCGCGTAAATAATATAATTTTGCACGACGAACAATACCGCGACGAACAACTTCAACGCGTACGTTAGGTGAGTGTAGGGAGAATAAACGTTCAACGCCTTCTCCATTAGAAATTTTACGTACACGAAACGTAGAGCTAAGTCCGCTATTTTTACGTCCTAACACAACGCCTTCATAGGGCTGTTCACGTTCACGGTTTCCTTCTTTAACTTTCACATGGACACGCACAGTATCACCTGCTTTAAAGTTAGGCACTTCTTTACCTTGTGTCAATTTTGCGACTTGCTCTGCTTCCAATTGTTGGATCAAGTTCATGCTATCCTCCGGTTCCTGGTGCTTTAGCTAGTACATCCAGGGTTCTTTTTTTTATAAACTTCCCATAAATCTGGGCGATTTTTTTTTGTAATGTCACAAGATTGTTGTTTCCTGAATGTATCAATCTTCTGGTGATTGCCAGATATCAACACTTCTGGAACTTCAATATTATTCCAAACGTATGGTCTAGTATACTGAGAAAATTCCAATAAGTCCAGCTCAAAACTTTCAATTTGTAAAGATTCTTTTGCACCCACCGCATCATCCAGTAATCGAACGGTTGCATCAAGGTATACTTGTGCCCCAAGTTCTCCGCCAGAGAGGATATAATCCCCAATACTAACTTCTTCCAGATCGTGATTTTGGGCCCAATAATCTATAACGCGTTGGTCGACACCTTCATAACGACCACATAAAATAATAGCGCCATCAGGGTATGTATTTAAATTTTTATGTAGGGCATTTTGTGTAAGGGGGGTGCCACGTGGGCTCATATATATAAGTTTACGTTTACCATCACTTTGTTTGTGGGCATAGGTTAGTGCATCATGTATAACGTTAGGTTTCATAATCATGCCAGCACCACCGCCAAAAGGTGTGTCATCAACAGCTTTGTGATTGCCGCTTGCAAAATCGCGAATTTGAACTGTATCCAGCTTCCAAATGCCTTTTTCTAAAGCACGGCCTGGAATGGAAGCTGACAAACCACCAGGAAACATTTCTGGAAATAGCGTTAAAACGCTGGCATGCCACATTAGCGAAACATCACATATAATAGTGCTAAAGATATAAATTGAAAACCGACGCGCATACGCATGGCTAAATTGCCATATTTTTTATTAAAATCACCACCTTTAAAAAGGCAAAAAAAACCAAAACCCAAGGCTGAAACAGTTGCAATAACTGAAAGAGCACATAATATTTTTAACATGAACGCGATCCTTATCTTTGTTTATAAGCATAGTGCGCGTCAGATAAAAAGTCAAAAATTATCTATTGTATGCTGAAATATCGTAAGTGTTGTGACGTTGATTCGTATATGTTCCGGACATGACTTTTTTTTAGGATTTCTCTCTATTCACTCATGATGGATTAGTTGCCTATTTTTTTTCTGCAGTACAAAAAACCCATAAGGCACTAAATTACTTGATTGGTAAGCTATAATTTTATCTAAATATTGGTCAAGGTATACCCTGTCGAACAAAGCTTCTTTGGATTTGTCTTGTTACCCCAATTCTGGATAAGCGTTGTTACTGGATAATGGATCGTTTGAGAGTGGGCGTTTGGGTTTGCTGGGGTTTAAAAAAAACAATTAATTTTGTGCCGTTAACTTTTTCTTAAATATTTAGGGGTAGTATTAATAGTAGAGGGCCACTGATTTGGTGGAG
>DPKF01000139.1 GCA_003542655.1 Holosporales bacterium | reverse complement strand
TCTCAGCTAACATAGGGATTTTATGTGGTGGTCAGGTTAGTTACGAACGACTTCCAATGTTAGAAGTTATTTTTGATAGACTGATACGCTTTATGTCGACATCTCTTCGAAATTTTACTGCAGATAATGTGGATGTTTCATTAAATGAAATCTCTGCAGTTCGTTTTGGACCGTATATTAATAGTATTTCGATGCCAACTATGATCGGTATTTTTAAAGAGAAAACAAGAGATAATTTAGGTCTTATTTATATTGATACGCGCATGATTTATTCAATCATAGATGTTTTACTGGGCAATCGCAGTGGCAAATTGTTACATATGCAAAATCGTCCTTTTACGACAACAGAGCAGTTATTAATATCTAGAACCCTTAGTATCGTAATAGATAATCTTACAAAAGCTTTTGAACCCGTATGCCAAATGGATTTTGAATTTAAGCATATTGAAACCAACCCTCACTTTGCAGCAATCGCTAGAAATAGTACAACGGCTATTATTAGTAAACTTGATATCAGTATGGATACAAAACGCGGTGGCACAATTGATATTGTGTTCCCCCATGTGATGATTGATCCTATCAAAGAAAGCTTGTCACAAAATTATATGGGAGAAAAGTTTGGTGGCGATGCAATATGGGAAAATCATTTAGCGAGTCAACTTTGGGAAGCTGATTTGCCTATTGAAGCAGTTCTTCCTGAGCAGACCCTTTCTTTAAGAGAAGTGTTAAGCTGGAAAGTTGGATCGCAGTTTTTTATCAATTCATCTGTAACGGCGCCTGTTGCATTGAAGTGCAGAAACTATGACCTAGGCCTTGGAAAAGTTGGACAAAGATCTGGAAATGTAGCGATTAGTATCGAAGAACTTTATATACGAAAAGGAAAGTCATCATGATTCAAACATTTTTACTTGATAGTATAATGATATTGCTTTTGTTTTGTGCCATTGGTTTTTGTTGGCGCTTAAATATTCGTTTAAATTCACTTAAAAATATCAGTGCAAGTGTGACGCCGGCCATTCATGGGTTTAATAGTATTGTTGAAAAAGTTACGCTGGGCATTCAACAATTGAAAGAACAAACGCAAAAGACAAAAAGTTTATTAACAACTGACGTGCCTAAAGCACAAAATTTAAAAGAAGATTTAGAACTATTATTAGAATATGCAGAAAATTCAAGTAACCGTCTGGAACGATTGGTTGAAGAAGCACATCAAACAGAAAGTGAAATTAAAAATATTTTTGCTGCACTTCATAAAGTCTTGCCAAAAACTTTTCATGAGACCCTCAAAAATAGTGAGATTTGCGTAGATTTTGATGAGTTGATGACCAAAAAGATATCTGATATCACGCCAGCTTCACAAAAAACAGAGATACCACGTAAGTTTTCTCCAGCTTCAAATGGCTTAATGGTCAGTAATTCTATTGTTAAAAATATGAAAAATCTTCGTTAGATTTTATTTTAGAGAGTTTATAACATGTCACTCAAAGCATATAAAAATGTTTCTAATAATACAGAAGTCAAAGAACAAAATATATCGCATGGTGTTATAGGTGCAAGTAAGGTTCATTTAAAAAAAAATCGAGAAAACAGTTTGAAATCGAATAAGTTTTTTTATATGGCTGGGCTTATTATTTTTTTATACGGTGGCCTTAAGGTTTTGGATTATGGTGAACGATATAAGGGAGAGTCTCATTTGCTAAAGCAAACGATGCATAAACTTTTGACGCTTTTTGTGCCACAGTTGTTAACAGCGCAGGAGTCCATAAATAAGGATGGTGATAAAAAAGCACTTCCTAAAGGGGAAACTAACCCAAGTGCAAAAACGCCAGTTAGTGCTGAAGAAAATATTAAAACAGACAAAGATAATGGCATAGCAAGTGCAGATGACGCAAAAACAGATGGTGTAAAAAATGAAGGGGAGGATAAAGAAGCTTTTTTTGATCCTTTAGGCATTACATCCGAAAGTGAGGTTCTTTTGTTGGAGGCTCTTGGCGCACGCAGAATGCAGTTAGACGAGCGTGAAAAAGTTATTAGTAAAAGAGAGTTAGAGTTAGAACTTTTTGAAAAAAAACTGACAGAAAAATGGGATGCGTTGCAAATAATACAAGAAGAGGTGAAACGTCAGCTTGGTCAACTTGATAAAGGAGAGATAGCTAAAGAGCAGTCTTTGTCAAAACTTTATGAAAATATGAAGCCTAAAGATGCAGCGCGCATTTTTGATTCGTTAGACTTATCTGTTGTGATGAAAATTATTACGCATATGAAAGAGAAGAAGCTATCTGAAATTATGGGCTTTGTCTCTACAGAGCGTGCACGTGATATTACACAAGGCCTAGCATTTACAAATCAAAGCTTAGCAAAATCTTCTCTCGAAGGAAAATAAAAGGGGCAAAATTGCCCCTTTAGATATATTATTTAAAAATAATTTAGAAACTAACTTTTGTACCCAGTACAAATGTTTTTCCACTGTTTCTTCCATTTCCAGAATTAGCTTTCATGGCATTTGCTTGGTTGATAGCTGCTTGCATGTTGCCTGATTTTGCAAAATCTGCTTCAGCAAAGAACTTTAGGCCTGGTAGGGCATTAAAATCAGCTGTTAGTGTCAATATTTTACTGCGTGCTTTGCTGATTGAGTTTATTTTACGTAATGTTTCAAAATAGCCAACTGCAAATTGGTATGCACCCATTGTATATTGACCTGCAACATCCCATGCTTTACCAGCATTACCTTCATTTAAATCAGAAGTATTTAAAGTCGTGGTAAGAACCTGATTGGCCTCATAGGGTAGGCGCGATTTGCCGTTATCAAAATAACTTGTTGCGAGTCTGAAATCCTTATAACCAACAGTGCTGCTTAATTGCCATGTTTTTAAATTGCGAACTTTTACATGTTGTGTTGCACCCTTTAAGCGTGACTTTTCTGTAATGCCAATTGCAGAAAGCTGTAGCGACCAATCATTCCATGTATTGCT
>DPKF01000081.1 GCA_003542655.1 Holosporales bacterium | reverse complement strand
TGAAATTATTTGTGATAAATGACAATGTATCTCTTTTGGTACATTAAAAGCCAATAAGTCATAGTAAAGTATGGGGATTTTGCCTTGCCGCTTGCTCAAGGTAAATTAATTGGTGCTGTTCTCAGTTAGTTTTAGAGAGATTTATTTTTTATTTGGTTATTTTAGTTGTTAATTCAGTATTGCCGGGATCAAGATGATGAAATTGGTTGATCCTGACGTTAGTATCAGGAAAATGAGCAGTGATTTCTAACTCTCCACCCATGGCTTCTATATAATCACGCAAAGTAGAGATATACATATCCGCACGACGCTCTATTTTAGATATGTTAGCTTGTTTAGTATGTAAAATTTGAGCTAAACGCTCTTGACTTAATGATCTAGCTTGCCTTAAATCGTTTAACGCCATATCACGGATCATAGCCTTAGCTTTGGCTTCAGATTTTTTTTGTGCCATTAACGACATTTTAGCTCTAAGCTCTTTATATGATTTCTTAACCATTTTTTTTACCTTTTAACGATTTAATATGCTGCTCATATAATTGATCTGCAATTGATATAAATTTTTTATACCAATCGTTCTTACCTTGCTTATTGCCACCAAGTAATAAAAGTGCTACCCTGCGTGGATCAAAAGCATATAGTACTCTATACGGCTTGCCTTGATGCTGGATCCTTAATTCTCTCATATGACCAAATTTAGAGCCTGCTATCCCAGAACTATACGGAAATCTTAGATTTGGGCCGAAATGTTCTAGCAACCTAATACTGGCATCTACCGTAATTTGTTCTTCTTCTTTTAAATTATGCCACCACTTCAAAAATTGCTCGGTATACTCAATATCCCAATCCAACCAAACCCCCAATTTTATTAATTGCTTTATTAAATATAACTCAGAAGGAATGTTTTATGCAAGTAATAAAGTAGCCAAACCTCTAAATATTCATGCTTAACCTGTTGGCTTTGCTGCTCAAAATCTGCTCATGTAAAAATATCTTGTCAAAGCCAACAATTTTTATATTTATCCCCAGCTTTGTCCAATGATTTTGTGGATAAGCATGAGTTTTTATCAAACAAAAAGTCAATAAGCATAAGCAATCTAAAAAAATAAAACCGTGGGAAACAGCAACAAACCGACAACAAACAGATAACAAACAAGAAACAAACCGACAACATTGGTAGCAATTAGAAATAGAAAGCCCCAAAAAATTAATGGCTTTCGAGAGATCACGCAAAACGAACCACTTATAGAAAAAAATTATAAATTAGCTTTACAGAGCTAATTGTTGATGTTACACTTTTAACAGTTTATACGATTTTTCTCTATAACCGTTAAAGGACAACAACGCATGAATAATGAAATGTTACGTTTTTCTCAAATAGCTTCCTTAACAGGATTAAAAAGACATGCAATAAATGCTCGGGCAAAAACATCATTCAATTCTGAGGGATTAACAAGAAGCACTGGGAACCAAATTTTATTAAAGCCAGAACAAGTTAAACAATTAATAGGTGATAGGCTTGAAGATTTTACAGGGAAAGTTATATACATAGGAAACTTAAAGGGGGGCGTTGGCAAAACAACGATTGCATATTTACTTATAAATACTTTGGCTGCTCTTGGATTAAAAACGTGTGCCATTGACTTAGATGTGCAATCTAATTTGACTGGACAATTCTTGGCTATAGATGTTAATCAACCAGTATTTTTCGATGTTATTGACAATAAATTAAATATAAAAGACATAATCATAACACTCAGCCCAACATTAGATTTTATACCGTCTTCATTAAGAAACAGTTTAATACAAAAATCCTTATCAATGCAGGCTCCCAAACATCATTTAACCTGGTTTAATTCATTATGCTTAGAATATTTGAGATCCACTTATGATGTGGTGGTTGTAGACACCCCCCCCCACTTAACTACTCTTAATTCTGTATTTTGTTTGTGTTTACAAAACAATGATCACATAGCTATACCTGCTTGTGCCGAAGATTTTTCGATCATGGGGGTGGAGATGTTTCTAGAAGATATTTTATCAATTCGCAGCTCTTATAAAATCACCTCCAAGCCTAAAATATCAATAATTATGAATCGTTTTTTTCAGAATCAAAAAAACAACCTGGAGATGCTTGTAAAAATGGGCAAAGAATACGACAAGATGCTTTCGGAAACCATAATTAGAGATAGTGCAAAAATTCGAGAAATAATCAACAACAAAACCTCCATTTGCGAGATCAAGCAAGGAAAAGAGGTTTATGAAATAATATCTTCCCTTTTACAAGAATTTAATATTTTCAAAAAAACAGGAAACTAAAAATGCCCTTAAACTTAAATGATTTAATAAAGAAAGCGAAAGATAGGGGTTTAAAGACCACAAAATCTGCCGTTTATTCTGGGCAGCTTATCCGGCCCTGGCAGCAAGAAAGTACTTTATTTGAACCTTCACAAAAATCACAACCAAACTGGAAACAAACTGACAACGAAACCGACAACAAACTGGTAACAAACGGCGAACAAATAGACAGCAAATCGACAACAAATGGGCAACCAAAGGTTGACGCACCAGGCTTAACCGACAACATATTGGAAGCTAAACCGAGAACAGTATCGAAAACAAAGCCGCAACAAACTGATAACAAACTGATAACAAACACTTCTTTTTCTTCGCTGGTTGGGCTGCAGAGAGCTATTGTATTTTTTGTTTATAATGAATGTAAAATGGCACGATCAAAAGCGACTGAAAGCTTAACCCTAGAACACATAAGCGTTTCTTTGCAAACTTCTAAAGGGTGCATAAAAACCACTATTCAACGTTTAGAATCTAAAGGATTTATTGAGAGAGTTGTTTTTAAAAATGGGAGGGGTGGTTGGTCAAAATATGCAATAACAGATTCATTGTTTCAAGAATTATTACAATACGAAACCAGCAACAAACTGACAACTAATTGGCAACAATTAGACAACAAATTGGAAACCAAACCAACAACACAAGTGGCAACAAGTGGTCCTATAGTAAGTAGTAGTTATATTAATACTACTACTACATTACCGGATGATCTTAAACAGATTGACTGTTCGCCTTTATCTGAAATAGGATTTGATGAATCGCACATTATTCAGATCCACAGGGAACACATGCAAAAGCCAGAAATATCTTTATCTGCGGATATAATTCAGAATTCAATAAATGCGCTAGCATTTGATTTAAAATATAATAATGCAATTAATGATTTTAAACGTCCTCCTGCTGTAGTGCTAACTTATTTGTTAAAAAAAGGGCAGCCTTATTCTAGTAAAACACCAGAAAAAGTTACAACCCCAAGAGAAGAGGCTATGCGACAATATTTATTGGCACAAGAAAGAAAAAATCTAAAAAATCTTGAAATAGAGGTAAAAGCTAAAGAATTAGCACTACAAGATTGGCTAAGCAACCTGTCGGAAAATGAACTATCAGAATTTAGCCATAATTATGAAAGTTGCCCACCTGGAATGCCAGAAAAAATCTACCAAACATCAAAAAGAAAAAAAGCAACAGCATCTGCTAAAGAATATTTTGATACAGTAGTATGGCCGGATAAACGCCAACAAATTTTATATGAAGGAGAAACAATTAAATAAAGTTAATTCGCATTTCTAATGTGTTTGATCTGTTTATTTTTATATAAGTTTATGTTATATATTTTTTGCTGTTGATGTAAAAGAGTTTTGTAAAGAATCCATCCTATCTTTTCTGACGATTTGAAGAAAATTGTTAAATTCTTCTTCTGTTGTAAAAGTTTTTAATTCAGAAGTTTGTTCTGTCATTAAATTTCCTTCTAAGTGGTCGTGTTCATGTTGGTAAACTCTAGCCGCAAATCCATTCAGCTGTTTAGAGATTATATCTCCATGGGCGGTGAAATAAGATACATCGATAGTTTTAAAACGAGAAACTCTAGCAAATGTAAGAGGTATAGAAAAACAACCTTCCCAGCCTTCTTCTAATTCGTTACTATGGTTGATGTATGTTGGGTTAATCATTATCTCTACATCTTGGGTTTCGCCGGTAAAACTGCAAATGATAATGCGTTTGTTAATGCCGATTTGTGGGGCGGCAAGTCCAGCAGCTTTCCCTTTAGCTTTGATTGCTTCCATCATTGCGTCAATAATAGCATAGGTGTCTGATGATAAAGGTAAAGATATTGGTAATGATTTTTGTTTTAGCAACAACAAATGATTATGATTTTCTACAGTTATAATTTTCGGTAACATGATGGTTGAGTCCTTTAATTTGAACAACATTTTATAAATATTGTTTTAAAGTAATAAATATATAAAAACATTAATACAATTATATGCCTAGAAAAAATTATTCTCAAAAAAAAAGAATTTTTAAGGTTTTAAAAATTCATAAGAATATTTGTTGAGTTTTCTATAAACTTCTGTTGGCTCATCGAAAGACTTAAGACAAAATATAGCAGCTATAGCTAAAAGTATAATCACGTAAGCAATATAAGTGGGATTTATGCTTATAAGCAAGGCCGATAAAAATGGAGAAATGGCAGACATTATAGCCGCAGGTACAGCATAGAAGACAGCATAGTTTATGCAACGAGATCTAGTGGGAAATGATTCTGCCACAATTGTTGGCGTTACAGAAAAAAATGCGCCGCAAGAAATAGCCAACAACACAGCAACAACCAGGGTGTTATAATTGGCAACAGATTGAAGCGACTGAAAAAAAGGTATAGACAAAGCAGATATAGCAGCAAGAGAGTGGCTTATTATGGTTTTTCTGCCAATTATATCAGAAAAATAACCAAAAACAGGGATAGAAAATATAACTAACAATGACATGAGGTACTGTATATAAGCAAATATTTGTAAAGAATCAGCCAATTGTTTTAAATGGCTATTTCCAACAACAAAAACAGTATAAGTCATGAAAGTACCAAAAGATACAATAAAAAACACAGATAAAAATAATTGTTTGTTTTTAAAAATAAACAATTTTGATTCTTCTAATAAAGATATAGTTTTGTCGCTACAGTGTCTGTCAAGTAAAAAATCAATGGTTTCATTTGTTTTTTTTCTAACCCAATAACCAAACAGACCAATAAAGAAAGAAAAAATAAATAGTATTCTCCACCATACTTCTTCTGTACCACTTTTTTTAATGTGCCAGTTATAAATAGCAGCTGCAAGTATAGCAAGCAATATGCCTGCTTGTTGCCCTACACAACAAAAACTTGATAAGAACCCCCTTGATTTAGGAGAAGAATGTTCGATCAAAAAAGATATGGAAGTTCCTTGTTCCCCACCAAGAGATATGCCCTGAAGAAATCTTAATAATATTAAAAACAATGTAGCAACAAATCCTATATCTTTATAGGAAGGAATTAAACCAATCATACCGGTACATAATCCAGACATTAAAATAGATTTTTCTAAACTTAATTTTCTTCCTTTTAGATCTGAGATATACCCAAAAATTATGCCTCCTAGTGGCCTGGAAATTATTGTTGTTAAGATGAAAACCAATTGAGTTG
>DPKF01000029.1 GCA_003542655.1 Holosporales bacterium | reverse complement strand
GAGCCATTTGGTTTTCATGGTAAATGTTGTCAAAATATCATCAACAGTGTGAATATATCCCTATCCAATTACATCCTTGCCCTAATTTCATACAACTAAAGGATCTTTGAGGGGGGGTAATTTTTGCAAAACAGCTTTAATAATATCCTATATATGTGACAAATAAGGGAAATATTTGTAAAATTTCTTTTTAACCCCATAAACAGTTAGTGCTCGATTGCATTTAACCATAGACATACTCTTCCAGATTTAATTGATATTTATCTAATTGATTTATCTAGTGTGTAGTCGGTACACACATATTTCTCTTTCCTGGCACATAAATCTTTACCTAACTTGTTAGATTGGCAAAAACAACATTTGACTGAATAGAAACATCAACAGTGACAAAGCAGGGAATTACTACACCAGAAATATACCACCTTAATTGACGTCATATTTGGGGTGTAAATACTGGGGCGGGATCAAGCGTGGTGATTATTAACACGAATTAACAACATATGAGCGTTCGCTAATATTTATCAATTTTATCTACATGTAAAACTCTTGACACAACAAACTCTGCTAACCACAAAGATAACGACTGTTTTTTGGATACCTTAATTATGTTATATATACATCTATAACAAAGAAGCCTTGTATTGTTTTCAACTATTTAAAAACCAGAAAAATAAGAGAACTTTCACACATATATGTGGTCGCTACACACTATTACTTTTATTATATATATTTTATATCTAATTATTTTTGTGACAAATCAGGGAACAATTTCACCCCTGATTTGTCACATAAACCTCCCCTTTTTGTCACAATTTTTTCCCCAAAATGTCTCCTTACCCCCTTGATTTGTCACATTTACTGTAAAAACCCCCTGTAAAAGTCAGCGTTTTTTGTGGCTAAACATACTTAAACAAACTGTAAAACAAAACTCACTGTGTGTAATATAAATAAAGTTGGCCTATTATTGATCTTTTACTTGAAATTGGCCAATCTCACTGCTATTGTATATTCAACAAATTAAAATTTTAAGGAAGCAATTGCAAACATATGCCAAAATTAACAAACACATTAGATATATGTATCAATAATGGAAAAAGAGTTTTTGATGTTATTAAGGAAACTAATTTTACTCCTGATCAAATAAAAAGACTTCACCGAGTTTTTACTTTAGCTGAAACAGCACAATTAGTAGGGGTATCAACTGAAGCTATAAGAAAAGCAGAAATAGCTGGGAAAATAAGTAAAGCAGAGACAGATGAAAAATCCAAACGAAGAATGTTTACATTAAAAAAAATTAACGAATGCAGAGATTATTTTGGAACAAGGCCTGGCAGAAAAGATGGTGATCATCCTACAACAGTGGCTTTTATTAATTTTAAAGGAGGGGTATATAAATCAACTGCTAGCCTACATTTTGCTCAATACTTAGCATTAGCAGGTTATAAGGTGCTTTTTGTAGATACCGATAGTCAAGCAACCTCTACTCAATTTTTTGGGATTATTCCTGATAATATGGAACAAGAATTATCAACCATTGCCTCATTTTTAATTGGAGAAGCAAGTTCCTTATCTGGCTCGATAATAAATACTTACTGGGAAGGATTAGATTTAATTCCGGCTAATCTAGGATTATATGATGCTGAAATATTAGTTCCCATTAAGGTTACTCAGGGTGCTTTGAATAAAAATTTTTATTCTTTGCTTAGAGAAGGTCTAGAAACAGTAAAACATGCGTATGATATTGTGGTAATAGATGCCCCACCGTCTTTGGGTATTATATCAATGAATGTTATTTATGCTGCTGATGGTTTGGTTATACCCATACCACCTCTTTTTGCAGATTTTTCTTCCACCTTAGAATTTTTTTCTATGTTAAGAGAAGTTGCAGAAAATTTGGGTGATAGGGAGTTTAAATTTTTAAAATTACTTATAACAAAATTTGATGGTAGCGAAGAATCTAAAACTTTTGTTAAAGTAATTAAACAAGTATTCGGAGGAGATCTAGTTATGAGCAACATATTTAGTAATACAGCGGAAATTCCAAGAGCTAGCCAAGATCTTAAAACTGTGTATGAAGTTACTGATGTCAAAGTTAAACAAACATATCTAAGGGCGATAGGGATTCTTGATAGAGTTAATAAAGAATTAGAAAGAACAGTTCTTAGTACATGGCCTTCTTATGCTAAAAATCTTGTTACAGAGGGGGTGTTTTAAATGGACAACACAGATAAAGTGAAACCTAAAACAGCAGTTGGAAGATTTTTAGATAGATTGCCAGATAGTTTTGAGCGTAATATAGAATTAAATAATAAAAATATTTTTTTCTCAGGAAAACCTGGAGAATCTTTAATATTTGAATTACCTTCAAAGAAAAAAATAAAATTCATTCCTAAAGTAGTAGATGCAAAAAAGTGCAAAATTTGGAAAGGCAATGTTAGGTTGCAAGAATTTTTAGACGATAATAATACCGTAGAATTAAAAGAAAAAATACAAGCCCAAGGGCAGCTTATCCCCGTGATGGCCAGGCCAATAAAAAAAGATGTGGATTTTACACATGAAATTATTTACGGAAGTAGAAGGCTATATGTATGTTCGTCTCTGGGTATCAATATAAAAATCCTAGAAGCAGATCTGGACGACAATGATGCACTGCTTTTCATGGATGCTGAAAATGCTGGGAGGGAAGATCTGTCTCCTTATGAAGCAGCAAGAGCTTATAGGTATTGGATGGATAGTGGTATATTTAAAAGTCAAAATGAATTGGCAGAAAAATTGGGAATAACAAGAAGTTGGTTAAACAAAGTTTTATCTTTAACAAAAATTCCAGCTAACATAATCACAGCTATAGCAGGTCCCAACAATTTATCTATAAAACAAGGACTTGAATTGGTAAGATATTTAACAGCAGATGAAAAAAAGACAGAATCAATAATAACAAATATAATTATTAACAAAAAAATTACAACAACAGATGAAATAATAAAAGAGTTTTCTCAAGAAAAAATATCAGATCATAAGGAAATTATAAAACAAACACCGCAAACACATGAATCATTTTCTAAAATTTTATATGCATGTGATGGGCAGTCTGTTTGTAAAATAACCCATTCTAAACAAGGTAAATTAATCTTAACTTTCAATACAAAGTTTTCTAAATTAACAAAAGTAATAAATGAACTAGAAAACATAATCAAAAACAATCTTTAATATAAGTTTGGAAAATTAGTATGCATGTTGTTACCATACAAGAAAGACAAGATAAATATGTAAAAAAACATAATGCAGCTATCCGTTCTTATAGTGAAATGTCGCTTTTAGGCAGAAAAATTGCAAATGTTCTTTTGTATAATGCTTATCCTAACTTAACAGCACAAAGTATTCATACAATAAGCATTTCTCAATTGTTAAATTTGTTATCATTAAAAACCCATGATTATCAAAAACTAAAGCACTCTATTAAACAATTAATGTCAACAATAATTGAATGGGATGTTGGCAAGAAAGAAAAAATAACTATCAATATTGAGGATGATAAATTATTTAATTCAAAAGAAAATTGGAAAGCCTGTACATTACTTTCTTCAGTACAAATTAATGGAACTATAATTAAATATGAATATAGTGAAGTTTTAAGAGAGCTGTTTTATCAGCCGTCTTTCTATAGTAAAATTAGCCTCTGCATTCAGAGTAAATTTCGATCTGCGTATGCTATTAGTTTATATGAAAATTGTTTAAGTTATCTTAATTGTGGAACTACAGGGTGGTTAGATATTGTAGCTTTTAGAAAAATAATGGGAGTGCATTCATCCCAATATCAAATCTTTAGGGATTTAAACAGAAGGGTACTACAGCCAGCTATAAAAGAAGTAAATAAAGTTTCTAACATTGAAGTTACTTGCGAAACAAAGAAAATTGCAAGAGTGGTTTCATATATAAAACTATGTATTAGTCACAAAAAAGTTGATGTTGAAAAAGAAATTTACCATCAAAATTCTAGCGATTTATTCGAAAAGTTGATAAATTATGGTGCTTCTAAAAATCAAGCTAAATCGTGGGTTATAACATATGGTGAAATTTATATTAAAGAAAAATTAGATTTAATTAAAAATTCTACCATAACAATTAAAAATCCGATTGCTTTTTTAAATAAAGCAATTAAAGAGAATTGGAGTGGTCTAAAAATAAAACCCCAAGTCTACGAAAACAAGCAAGTTTATGAAAAACAATATTTATCACAAGAAGAAAATATAACCTGGTTTAAAAGTCTAACCGATAATGAAAAAATTAAGCTTTTAGATAGAGCGACATTTATATTTCCTATGCTTACAGTACACATGGAGTATCAAAAAATAAAAATTTTAGATGAAAAATTTATAAACAGTAATATTTTTACAATGTTTATGCAAATACTTAACAGAAATAACATTTAGAAGGATAATTAATTTTAAAAACTAAAAAATTTACTTGTCTAAACTTTGCGGTTGACCATGGTTTTCGAATTACAGATCCAAGCGTTATTAATACTGATATTGGCAGCTTTTTTATTGCTCTTACGGCTTAACATCCAATCTAAAGTTTTCCCAGATTTATCAATGGCTCTATACAAGTAATGCCAAACACCTTTTATTTTCACGTAAGTCTCGTCTAACCTCAAAGATCCATTAGTTGATTTTAGCAGTGGTTTAATAAGCTTTGCCAGCATAGCTCTATACTCATGGACCCAACGACAAATTGTAGATCTTTCAATTTTTAACCCACGCTCAGCTGCCATTTCTTTCAAATCAGCATAAGAAAGTGCATAACGACCATACCAACGTACTGGCCACCATAATGATGATTCCTTCAAAATGTCTCTATTTAAACAGCGTGCTTTCTTGTTTTATGCCAATTCTCCGTTTATTAATAGCTTTTTAAGTTATTATCACGGAAACAGCTTGGTTTTTGCAACAGTGCCAAATAAAGTTAATTCGCATTTATAATTTGTTTTATCTGTTTATTTTTATATAAGGTTATGTTATATATTTTGGTGTTGATGTAAAAGAGTTTTTTAAATAATCCATCCTATCTTTTCTGACAATTTGAAGAAAATTGTTAAATTCTTCTTCTGTTGTAAAAGTTTTTAATTCAGAAGTTTGTTCTGTCATTAAAATTCCTTCTAAGTGGTCGTGTTCATGTTGGTAAACTCTAGCGGCAAATCCATTCAGCTGTTTAGAGATTATATCTCCATGGGCGGTGAAATAAGATACATCGATAGTTTTAAAACGAGCAACTCTAGCAAATGTAAGAGGTATAGAAAAACAACCTTCCCAGCCTTCTTCTAATTCGTTACTGTGGTTTATGTATGTTGGGTTAATCATTATCTCTACATCTTGGGTTTCGCCGGTAAAACTGCAAATTATAATGCGTTTGTTAATGCCGATTTGTGGGGCGGCAAGTCCAGCAGCTTTCCCTTTAGCTTTGATTGCTTCCATCATTGCGTCAATAATAGCATAGGTGTCTGACGATAAAGGTAAAGATATTGGTAATGATTTTTGTTTTAGCAACAACAAATGATTATGATTTTCTACAGTTGTAATTTCTGGTGACATGCTAGTTGAGTCCTTTAATTTGAACAACATTTTACAGTAATATATAAAAACATTAATACAATTATATGCCTAGAAAAAATTATTCTCAAACAAAAAAGAATTTTTAAGGTTTTAAAAATTCATAAGAATATTTGTTGAGTTTGCTATAAAGTTCTATTGGCTCATTGAAAGACTTAAGACAAAATATAGCAACCATAGCTAAAAGTATAATCACGTAAGCAATATAAGTGGGATTTATGCTTATAAGAAAGGCCGATACAAATGGGGAAATAGCCGACATTATAGCCGCAGGCACAGCATAGAAGACAGCATAGTTTATGCAACGAGATCTAGTGGGAAGTGATTCTGCCACAATTGTTGGCGTTACAGAAAAAAATGCGCCACAAGAAATAGCTAACAACACAGCAACAACCAGGGTGTTGTAATTGGCAACAGATTGAAGTGACTGAAAAAAAGGTATAGACAAAGCAGATATAGCAGCAAGAGAGTGGCTTATTATGGTTTTTCTGCCAATTATATCAGAAAAATAACCAAAAACAGGGATAGAAAATATAACTAACAATGACATGAGGTACTGTATATAAGCAAATATTTGTAAAGAATC